>NZ_BDHE01000486.1:0-113289 GCF_054786175.1 Treponema sp. R8-4-B8 | reverse complement strand
GTACCATACCGGCTTAAAAGTAAAGAAAAATCACTATTTCAACGCAATAACCACAACGTGGTTACATTTCTCACTATCCGTAGAAAAACGCCAAGCGACTTTCAGTCGCACGACCTTTGGTCACATAAGGCTTTTTCATATAAAACAACACAAGAAAGGAGATATTAAATGAAAACAAAACTGGTTTTAGGAGTATTGGCGGTATTGTTACTGTTACAGGCGCAGACGGTTTTTGCAGATGATTACGATAATTTTATAAATGAATTAAACCGTAATAATATCGGTAATATTGAAAAGCTACTTCAAAAAAGAGCAGGGCAAATGGATTTGGCGAAATGCATGTATGGAACAATATACTCTTCAATATATGCCGAAAGTTTTAACAAGGCAAATTGTCTGGATGTGCTTAGACTACTGGTTCGTTATGGAGCCGATGTGAATAGGCAATATAAGTATGATTCTTATTACCCTTTAGAAAATGCAGTATTTAACAAACACTCATTCGCTGTCATACAATTTTTACTGGATGCTGGTGCAAATCCCAATCGTGCTTCTTCTTTTATGCCAGTAAGAAAGGCTTATTCGAATAAAGATATGCCTGTGGTAAATCTTCTGTTGGACAGGGGAGCTAACGGAGAAGAAATTCTACCATCTGCTGCTAGTAATGGAGACAACCAGATGATTCGGCAGCTTATTTCAAGAGGAGTGCAAATTCGTTCCGAAGCAGGAGCTGATGCATTAAGACGGGCGGCATTTCTCGGAAAGTTAGATACCGTAAAATTGCTTGTTGAAAACGGCGTAAATGTTAACGCACGCGCTAATAATAACGATGTCTTGGTTGAAATTGGATCTATCCCGCTTGGCGCAACAGCCGCATCTCTCGCCTACGACAAAGGCGAAATAGAAATCTACAACTACCTCAAAGCCAACGGCGCGATAGACTTTGAACCACGTCAGGTTGTGCAACAGCCGTCAGCGCCTGCGCAATCTTCAAGCAATTACACCCCTCCTCCTTCATCGTCAAGCGGTTCTTCAAGCCAATCACAATCATCGGGTCCAAGCGGGGCGGACGTTGCCGCGCGAGTTGTCGGCGATATTAACAGCGCATTTCAATCGCCGCTTGAAAACGGCAGGTACAGAATTTCGGGAAGACCGGAAGAAATTAGTTTTGCCGGAATTGCAAAAAGCGGAATGGTATATTACAAGGACGCTGCCGGTACGCAAAACAAAGGCACTTATTCAATAGACGGTGATCGTCTAACAATCAATGTAATGAATAGGTCTTACATTTACAGCATAACCAGTAAAACGTCATTTTCCGGAAATGGAGAAGCTTGGTACAGAGTTGGATTTTAGGCATCTGCTAGGCGCCTGACAAAAAAAACATAAGGAGAATTAAAATGAAAAAGAAAATGGTTTTAGGAATAGCGGCGGCATTGTTGCTGTTACAGGCGCAGACGGTTTTTGCGGCGGATACTTATAGTGATTTTGAGGCTGCAATAAGAGAAGGCAATCTTTCCAAAGCAGAACGCATCCTTAAAAACAACGCTAAAAAATGGAGTATTGATGAGCAGGGCAAAGCTTGGCTTTTCACAGTCTTTGATGAGCAATTCAGTTCCTCAAGGTCATTACAGGCAGCACAGTTATTGTATCAATATAATGTTGATTGGGATGATTGGAGTATTAATACTGCCTTACATAGTAAGAAATCAGAAGATTTGATCCGTTATCTGATAACTATTAGAATGCCGTTTGGACGTTACTGTTGGGCTGCTATTACCAATGGATATGGGGAAAATTTTACACGGTTTTTGATAGATAAAGGCGCACCTATTGATTCTCTTATCTATGCTGCCATTGAGAAGGGATATAGCGATAATTTTTTTCAATTTTTATTAGATAAGGGAGTAAAAATAAGCAGTCAAAACTTACAAAAAGCGGCACAAAATAAGCGATGGTCGCTGGTTTCTCTCATGGTAACCCGCTTAAGCGAGGATGACATGAGTTATCGCTATACCCGAGCTGACGCTACCACTGATTACAATTCACAATCAGCGGCTTACCGTAGTAGGAATTCTTTTGATTATGACCCTAATGATAGCAAAACAGCCCTCATGTATGCCGCACAGTCAGGACAGCTTAGAATTGTCAGGCTTTTGGTAGAAAAAGGCGCAAAAGTAAATCTCCGTGCTGATGACGGCGCAACCGCCGCTTCTCTTGCTTACGACAACGGCGAGATTGAAATTTACAATTACCTTAAAGCTCATGGCGCAATTGACTTTGAACCACGCCAAGTTACACAACAGCCGGTAACTCCTGCCCCCGCGCCGGCGCAATCTTCAAGCAATTACACCCCGCCTCCTTCATCGTCAAGCGGTTCTTCAAGCCAATCACAATCATCAGGTTCAAGCGGGGCGGACGTTGCCGCACGAGTTGCAAGTGATATTAACAGCGCATTTCAATCGCCGCTTGAAAACGGCAGGTACAGAATTTCAGGAAGGCCGGAAGAAATTAGTTTTGCCGGAATTGCAAAAAGCGGAATGGTATATTACAAGGACGCTGCCGGTACGCAAAACAAAGGCACTTATTCAATAGACGGTGATCGTCTAACAATCAATGTAATGAATAGGTCATACATTTACAGCATAACCAGTAAAACGTCATTTTCCGGAAATGGAGAAGCTTGGTACAGAGTTGGATTTTAGGCATCTGCTCGGCGCCTGACAAAAAAAACATAAGGAGAATTAAAATGAAAAAGAAAATGGTTTTAGGAATAGCGGCGGCATTGTTGCTGTTACAGGCGCAGATGGTGTTTGCGGCGGATACTAATCGTGATTTTAATGCTGCAATAAGAGAAGATAATTTTTCAAAAGCTGAACGTATCTTGAAAAACAATGCTCATAAATGGAGTATCAAAGACCAAAGAGATTGTTGGTTTATGCTCTCTTTTTATAATAATTCTACAGCATTAAGAACGGCACAGCTTTTATATCAATATAAGGTAATTTTTGGTGATAACGATGTTGATAATTTCATAGTCTTTGAAAAATCAGAAGAATTATGCCGGTATCTGCTTAGTATTGGAATGCCAATAGGAAATAATGCTATTGCAATGGCTGTTAACAAAGGTTATTCAGATAATTTTGTACAATTACTGCTTGAAAAAGGAGGAACACTTAATGATTGGGCTTTACGAGCAGCGGCAAAAAATAAACGTTGGGTATTGTTTCCTGATTTAATAAACAAATCGACAGAAGACAATATTAATTACCGCCAGACTCGCGATGAATATACGGCATGGTACAATTCACTATCTGCATCATTCAAACAAGATGTTTCTTTTAATTATGACCCCAGTGAAAGCAAAACCGCCCTCATGTTTGCCGCACAATATGGACAATTTAGAATTGTCAGACTATTGGTAGAACATGGTGCAAAAGTAAATCTTCGGGCAGAAGGCGGCGAAACCGCCGCTTCATTAGCATACGACAACGGCGAAATTGACATCTACGATTACCTCAAAGCCAACGGCGCAAGGGACTTTGAACCGCGTCAAGTTACACAACAGCCAGCCACACCCGCACCCGCTCCTTCTCAATCGACAACCAATGTGTATGTACAGCCTTCTACGCCTTCACAATCAACCCAATCCACTAATCAATCCCAGTCCGCCGGTTGGAATCTAAGTGTAATGAGTGGAACAAACAATATTGGCGGAACATGGAATAGCTCTGTTGGTAATGGTTTTATGGTTTTAAATGGTAATGGTTCAAGCGGAAGCGTGAATATACAGGCGAATGGTAAAAATTCATCGGGAACAGCAACCATATCCGGTAATAGTCTTCACCTGTATATTACAGATGGTCAATTCAAGGGACAGCAGTTCAAGTACACTATTGTTACCAACAAACTAATTCAGGGAGACGGAGAAAACTTTAGTAGATATTAAGCAGACAGACATTGTGGGGTAAGCTAAATGTTTGACAACAAAAGTGCCGCTGATAATTTTGTAAAAATGCCGATTTTCGGCTTTTTAATAAACCGCCCGTATGGGTGGGTAATGCTAACAACGAGGGGTAAATCCTCGAAAGACAGGGGAATATTGCAAAAAGGCGTATCGGTGGCATAGCCAATTTTTTGGCTAAGACGGCTTTTGAATATTACTTTGTTTTTTTAGAAAGGAAGGGGTTTTATGAAAAAGAAAATTTTCCTAACAGCTTTAGTAATGCTTATTATTTTGGCAGGCGTAGTTTTTGCGGAGGACGATGTATGCAATTACTATGAAAATGGCACTGCTCAAATTGACGCAAGGATTAGTTTTTCTACAGACAAAAAAACTGCCACTATCGAAATAAAAAGTTATGTCGGCAAAGAGCGAATTGAAGTTTATAAAGTAGTGGTTGACAAACATTCCTTTGATACATGGGATATAAAAGGTACTAAAGTTATTGGACCTCACGGTTTAACAAGCATTATAGTTACCTCTGATAAGCCTTTTGGTTTTGGTCAAAATGCCAACGCTCAAACACCTTTTAAAGTTTATTTGAAGACTTGCCCGTAAACTATATAAATAATTACTGTAGCCGCCACCGGCTACAGCACACTAGGTAAACGCAACAGTGACACCCAAATTTCATAGTGTCGCTGACAAGTCGGCGGCACTTGATATGGGGTAATTTGGATTATGTAAAAGGATGTATAACGTTTGCAGCTAACGCTTTTTCCAAGTGTACCTGCTCCCTCTTTGTGATCTTTGTACCTTTGTGCTCTTCGTGTGAGATTTTTCGTAAGGAGATTTAAACTTGAATGAAACAAACCATCGCCTTCGCCCTATTCTTTATCTTCTCCTCGCTTTCCTCGCCGGTTGCCTATGCGCAGGACTTTTCTTCAATAGACAACGATTTAGCGCAGTTGGAGAACTTGATAAACGATACTCTAACCAACACGCAAGAGCAGCAGAAACTATTGGAAGACTTGAAACAGAACTTGACCGCGAGCGGGATATTAATCGCCAACTACGAGAACACAATCAAAGAGCAAGAGACCTTACTGGCGAGCTTACGGGAACAACTAACCGCAATGTCAGAAACCTACAAGAAGCAGTCGCAATTATCAGCGAGATACGCGCAAAGCTCAAAATTCTGGCGGACTTTTACAATAATAGCGATCCCAGTAACAGCAGTAATTAGCGGCGGCGTGGTGTGGGCGGTGAGTAGGTAACTCTCTTTTTTTTACCACGAACCAACACGAACAATTTGGAATTTATCCGTAATATTTCTCACAAAGCTCACGAAGGTACAAAGATCACGAAGTGATAAATTGCTAATTACCGCTAGAAGATGTATGCCGAATAAATTCCTTGAGTACAGGCGGGCAGGCTGCGTGCGATGTAAAAACATCTTTCGGAAATTCCCCGCCGTAGGAGACTTGGGAATAAAACAAAGAAAATTCAGAGAATAAAAGTTCGGCGACGACCCCTAGATAAAGCTTTCTGCCTACCGCTGTCTAGTCGCCGAAAGGCTCCGTAGGCGGGTTCTTCCGAAGTTTTTACAGCGTGCGCAGCCTGCCCGCCTGTACTAAAAAAATTCCTTGGGCATACATCGTGTAGTAAAAAGGGAACATATTACCGTATCACTCCGCAACTTTCCCCATTTTTTCGTGTCAAAATCATAGACGAATAAGAAGCTATAATTTACAATAAAATCTGGAGTAAAACATGAATGGAACATCCGCCGCCGCACAGGTAATTATCGCGGTAATTCCCATAGTGGGAATTGTAATGGGTTCGGTAGTTATTTTCTTCTACCTGTTGTGGAATTACAGACGAAGGACATTATTGATTAAGGCGGGACAATACGCGAAACCGGATTTTAACCTGCTTACGTTCAGCCTGTTAGCGGGCCTTCTTTTAAGCAGCGTTGGCATATCGTTAACTGTATTTTTATCAGTAGCGGTTGAAAAGGCGTCATACGGCTTATTGGGCGGGATCATTCCACTGTCGATGGGCATAGGGCTTTTAATCTTCTATGTGATAAAGCGGACTGAAAAGCGTGATGGCTGATGAATCTGAAATAAACGATCGGTTAGTCGTCAGCCAAATTGTTTCGGGACAGAAAGATTTGTTCCGCCTTTTAGTGCGACAGCATGAAAAGGCCGTCTATGGAATGGGAATGAGCTTCTTCCGTAATTCGGATGACGCTTCAGATTTCGCGCAGGAGGTTTTTTTAAAGGCGTACCGGAGCCTTCCACGTTTTGAAGGAAGAAGCCGGTTTTCAACGTGGCTTTATAAAATCGCCTATAACACGGCGTTAAACGAGGTGAACAGGAGGAAGGAATACCACAGCCTTGCGGAGGAAGACGCTGAAAAACTTACAAACAGCGGGGAAACGCCAGAGCGCATAACGTTGCGTAACGCGGCAAGAGAAGCAGTCCGCGCGGCGATAGATGAGTTGCCGGAACGTTTTAGAATTTGCATCGATTTGTTTTTCTTTTATGACCGTTCATATCAGGAGATTGAGGCGATTACGGGCATTCCCGTAAATACGATAAAATCTCACGTGTTTAGGGCGAAGATATTATTGAGGGAGAAGTTAGATGGGTTATCAGAAAGTTGACATTGACAAAAAGGAGAATGACACAAGTTGTTCAAAGAATATGGATTTGTATTATGAATCGCAAGAAGGCGGGGAAGATTCCATGTCGCTTTTAAGCCAGATACAGGTGTGGGCTCATTCTCTTTTTTGCCATGTCTGCGCTGAAAAAATAGAGCGTTATGAAGCCGCGAAAATTTTAATGAAGGAAGATTTTTTCCCTTCCTCTCCCGCTCTTGAAGAGACAATAATGGCAAGAATAGACGCCGAGCAGCCGGATGAAGCGCGTGATACCGTGGGCGGCTTTTCAACGCAAAGCTGGGTAATAGCGGGATTCGTTATTCTAATATCGCTCGCGACCGTATTTTTCGGGCTTGATTTCCAGCGTCTCGCGTTGGAATCGGGAATGTCATTCATGCTGCCCGTAGGCATAACAATCGGCATTGTCCTAACCACCTACGGCGCTCTTTTTATCGGCAGCCACCTGAAGGAATTATCTGAACGCTTTGGTTTGTAAGCAAATAACAGTTTCATTGTCACTTTGTTTATTATTCTTCGTATCCTGCGCCGAACAAGTTACAACCCGTACAGATTTCGCGCTTGGAACAGTCTGCTCCGTCACTATTTTTGAAAAAGGGCAAACGGGAGTTTGCGATGAAATTTTTTCCAGAATACGCGAAATAGAAAATCTTATGAGCGTGAATATTTCTTCCTCTGATGTCAGCAGAGTAAACGCCGCCGCAGGAATCGCGCCGGTACAGGTGCAGGAAGACACGTTTAAAGTAATTGAACGCGCCATATATTTTGCCGAATTAAGCGGCGGCGAGTTTGACCCCACAGTGGGGCCTATTGTTTCTCTCTGGGGAATTGGCTCCAGACCGCGCGTCCCAAGTAACGAAGAAATTAACGAAGCGCTGCCGTTAATAAATTGGCGTAACATTGAAATGGACGCGCGGTCGAAAAGCGTATATCTGACGCATAACGGCATGGCTCTTGATTTGGGTGGCATCGCTAAAGGTTATGCGGCGGACGAGGCGGTTAAAATAATTAAATCGAGTAATATAAACAGCGCGAAAATTGATCTTGGCGGCAATATTATCTTGCTTGGCATTAGGCGTGACAAGAAACCGTGGAAAGTCGGCATTCAAAATCCTGACGGTAGACGGGGTTCCATTATCGGCGTTTTACAGATACCGGAAAAAACTGTCGTAACTTCAGGAGTTTATGAGCGGAACTTTGAAAAGGACGGAGTGTTGTATCATCATCTGCTGTCCGTAACAGACGGCTATCCCGTGAACAATGGGCTTGTATCGGTGACAATAATAGCGGATGTTTCCATGGACGCAGACGCTCTTTCTACGGCGGTCTTTGTTTCAGGTTATGAAAAGGGAATATCAATTTTAAAAAATTACGGGGATGCGCGGGCGGTTTTTGTTTTTGAAGACAAGAGCGTAATCGCCACGCCCGGTTGTGATTTTACGCTTACAGATAAAAAATATAGTATGGCAGCCATGAAAGAATAACAACTAAAGCTATAATAACAAATCCCGCGGGTTTGGTTTTTACTGTTTTTTCGTCAGGCGCGGGCAGGGTTATATCGCTTAATTCCAACATCAGATTGTCAATTTCTACGAGAATGTTTTTTTTAGGAAAGTTGTATTTCTTGTTCATTATTGCGGAAAATATATGCAAAGACTCGCAGAGTAATTCGCCAAAAGCGCCGGGAATTTTTAAATCGCGCCTAATCGTCAGCTTTGACAGCATTACAAACGATTGTAAGGTGAAAGCCCTATGGACTCCGGCCTGTAACGCGCCGGAGGTTATTTTTATCGCGCCAAAAGAAAATAAAACGCGCCCGTAGGGAATAATCAAATTAAATACGATAATAAACATTATTATTGGAAACGTGATTAAAAAATTGATTTTTTGTCCTGAAAGCAAAACCAAAATACAGAAAAACGCGAATTGATAACACCGGTATCCCGTGCTGGGAATAAAAAGCAGAGCCGGCATAATTAACAAACCCGTGAAAAACAACGCTTTCGCGCTAAAAATATTTTTGTAAACTTCAAGCCTGCTCATAATTTTCTCTCATTAATCTGATACCATTTTGAAACGCGGGTAAAGGCTTCGCAAAAAACACCTAACGCGATTCCCGTAATAAGCCCGGTCAGCAAAAATGGCGGCGCGATATAGCGGATATTTCCCTTAAAAATAAAAAAATGCGCGAGCGCCAACTGCGAAAGATTTGAAATAACGGCCCCCGCAGTCCCCACGCCGATAAATGTTATGTGTTTTTTCCCCAACAATCGGCGTAAGACAAACATAAGGGCGGCTGACAAAAAAGTCCCGACAAGCGAAAATAAAAAAACATATGAAAATAAAGTTCCGGTAATCAACGCCTGCCCTATAATTTTAACGCAGATCAATAACAAAAAAGCGGTAAAAGGAAAAATATCCAGCGCGAGCATTATCGGCATATTGGCAATCCCAATACGCATAAAAGGCAGGGGCTTTGGTATCATGTATTCAATGGCGGAAAGAAACAGGCACAAAGCGCCTAACAGGGCGAGATTTTTTCTACCAGGAAATTCCGTCAATATCATCTTCAATCCCATTTACAATTACAAATACATTATTGGGAAGACAAGCCGCCCACTCTCCTTGCCTTGAAAGAGAACCTACGGCTATACAAGTATGATTATCACATGGCGAAGACTCAACCCACGCGCAGTTTCCGCAAATGCGTACCGTCGTATCTCCAATCGGCCCCGCCACTACGACCGTCGCGTCGGCTTCAATGGGATAAACCCATTCTTTGTCCTGCCCTTGAATCACCACCTGCGCTTTTCCATGCGGCCTTAAATACGCCATGTAAGCGGCAAAAAACGTCAACCCCGCCACCGCAAGGATGATGATAATGTCAAATATTTTTACCCCAATTTTCATAATGACACTATATCATAAAAAGCGCAAAATTAACCGTCTTTACTCTTTTTAAAAAACTAGTTACATTAAATCTATGAAAAAGATTTCTCTTACAGGCATTAAACCCACAGGCGATTTGCACATTGGCAATTATTTTGGCGCGATAAAACCCGCGCTTGAGCTTGCCAAAGAATACGACGCGCGTTATTTTATCGCCGATTATCACGCCTTAAACACAATGAAAAATCCTAAGGAACTCAATACTACGATAAGGGAAGTGGCCGCAGGCTGGCTCGCCTCCGGTCTTGACCCTGATAAAGTAATTTTCTACAGGCAAAGCTCAATCCCAGAAGTTTTTGAGCTTACTACAATGCTAATGGCATTTACGTCAAAGGGGCTGATGAACCGCGCCCACGCGTACAAAGACGCCGTGCAGAAAAACAATGATAAGGGCGATGATACCGACGCGGGAATTAACATGGGATTGTTTACATATCCCGTGCTAATGGCGGCTGACATTATTCTCTTTGATTCCGATATAGTTCCAGTCGGCAAAGATCAATTGCAACATATCGAGATGGCGCAGGATATAGCGCAGTCTGTAAACGCAAATTACGGGCAACAGGTTTTAAAAGTGCCGCAGGCGGGAATTCAGGAAGATGTCGCGGTAGTGCCTGGCCTTGACGGGCGAAAAATGAGCAAGAGCTACGGCAACGTTATCCCTCTTTTCGCGCCGGAAAAAATTCTGCGTAAAACTATCATGAGGATAACTACAAATTCGCAAACCGTAGAAGAGCCGAAAAATCCCGATGAAAGCCAGATTTTCCAACTCTACAAATTATTCGCGGACTCCTCTGAGCAGGCCGCTCTTGCCAGCCGTTACCGCGCGGGAGGCATGGGCTGGGGGGACGCAAAGGAAGAATTATTCCGTGTGGTAAACCGGTGTCTTTCACCCATACGCGAAAAGTTTGACGCGATCATGGCGGACATTCCGTCACTCGATAAAATTTTGGCGCAGGGAGCGGAAAAGGCGCGTCCTATCGCAGCCGCGACCGTTAAACGTTTTAGAAAAGCGGCAGGAGTAGACTGATGAGTATTATTTCATGTATCGGAAGCGGAAACATGGGTTCCGCTTTAATGAGCGCCGCCAAGGGAGCGGACATTTACATTACGGACGTTGATTTAGAAAAAGCAAAGACCTGCGCGGCGGCTTTAGGGGCGAAACTTTTATCCACAAACATTGAAGCCGTGCAAAAGGGAGACATTATTTTTCTAGCCGTAAAGCCGCAAGTTTTACAACAAGTGTTAGCTGAAATTGCCCCAATCGCGAATCAAAGACTTAATTCAAACCGCGCGCCCGTTTTTGTTTCAATGGCGGCGGGCTGGTCTATCGCTAAAATACAAAGTATTCTCGGCGCAAAAATGCCCGTCGTGCGCATAATGCCCAACACTCCGGCGTTAATTGGCAAAGGAATGATAGCTCTGTCAGCCTCGCCAGAAGTTTCCGCGCAGAGTGTATCGGAACTTGAAAAAATCTTAGGCGGCGCGGGCATTATCGATAAAATTGACGAGCGTTTCATGGACGCCGTTACAGGCCTTTCAGGTTCCGGCCCCGCGTTTGTCTATTTATTCATAGAAGCGTTAGCTGACGGCGGAGTCCGCGCAGGTTTGCCAAGAGACAAGGCCCTCCGCTACGCCGCCCAAACAGTGTTGGGTTCCGCCGCAATGGTTCAGGAAACAGGAAAACACCCGGGAGAATTAAAAGACATGGTAACCTCCCCCGGCGGAACCACAATAGCCGGAATCACCGCCCTAGAAGCCGGCGCATTTCGCGGCACGGTAATCAAAGCGGTAGAAGCCGCTTGGAAACGCTCCTTGGAAATTTAACCCCAAGACCTCACACAAAGATCACAAAGGGACAAAGATCACAAAGGAGGATTAAGGGTTGAAATATAGCGGTAACCACCCCTGAATTTGCCGCATTGGTTGCTCTTGCCCCCGCCACGGTAAAAAAGTTCGCCGCCACTCCTTGCAATGTATAACCTGTCCTTGCCGTCAGGGTAATTGTCGCCGTGTACGCGGTCCCAGCTTCAAACAACGCGTGGTTGGGCTCCACGTAACGGTTCCCCGGTACTGCAACGTAGGTGTAACTTCCGTTACCGGCTTTGCTCCGACTGCCGGAGCTGTTACGCCTACAATTTCCTTAATGTCGATTGCGGGAAAGTTTTGCGCCGTTACCGGCCTCGCCAGCGCAAACACGGTAATGGCGATAACCGCCATCCTTGTGATAAATTGCCATTTTCTCGTATTTTTCATAACACGCTTCCTATTGTGATAATTAAAAAAGAGAAACTTGTGCCTGATGCCGTTTTGGAATTTCTTACGCTCATACGGAGAATATTAACAGTTTAAATTATATTTCTCAAGGGTGCCAAAAAGGTGACAGTCACCCTTTACCAAAATAAACCTCCCGAAAAATGTTTTTACATCTCACGCAGCCTGCCCGCCAGTACTCAAGGATTTTTTTAGGCATACATTCTGACCACTAAAACACATTTAAAAAAAAGAATCATCAAAAAAACACTATTTATGTGTTTTAGTGGTCAGACGCTAATTAGCATTTTATCACTGTGATCTATTAGCAATGAGCAATAAACACTATCGGCAGCATACAAATGTCGCATAACGACATTAGAGAAAAGCGGTATCAGATTACTTTGCGCTCCGCAGGGCTCAGGGACAGACCAGTCGGAAGCCGAGCATGATGTAACGGCCTCCTGTAAAGGTGTAACCCCGAACCGCCGAAAGCAGGACCTCGTCGTCGCCGTTCCATGCCCCGCCGCGAAACACCCGGCCAAGACCGGCAACCGCTCCAGTGGGATTAGTTTGGATACTGCTTGAGTAGTCTCCATACCAGTCCCAGCACCATTCACAAACGTTCCCATGCATGTCATATAAGCCCCACGCGTTTGCAGACTTCAATCCCACCTGATGCGTATGATTTCTGCTGTTGACTCGATACCACCCCGTGCTGTTGCTTATCGTAGCCCCCGTGTTGTACGCAGTCGTCGTCCCCGCGCGGCACGCGTATTCCCACTGCGCCTCGGTCGGCAAACGGTAACCGGTGGAACCTGAAACCACCTCCACGGCATCCCATGCCGCAGTGTCACCAACTATATATTCATCTTCGTAATATGGCACGCTTCCCCATACCGCAGGATCGGTACTCCCAGATATTCTGTACGCCGGGCTTAACCCTTCCATAACGCTCAACTTGTTGCAGAATACTAAAGCGTCATACCAGTTTACCATCTCAACAGGTAATTTGCCGGGCGTACCGCTTTCCCCCGCTACGGCTAACCTAAAAGCACTCGGATTGCTCCCCATTACCGCCTGATACTGCTTCTGTGTTACCTCATACTTGCCAATCTTAAAACCGTCCAAAAATACCGGATGTTGCGGTTGGTCTTCTCTGCCCATTCCCATTATAAACATTCCGCCGTCTATTGTTACCATTTCCATTGTTGAGGCTGTGCCGCCATCATCTCCGCCACAGCCTGTCAAAGGCATGGCTAAAAACACGATTACCGCAATAAAGGCGATAAAGCCGAAAATTTTTTTTGTAAAATTCATAAAAAACTCCTTTCGCTCATGGTTAGAAAATAGCATAAATTAAAAAAAAACGCAAGGGCAATTATTCCTCGGATTCGACGCTACGAATTTTTCTTGTTGTTTTTTCCCGCTTATTTTGGTTGGCAAGTAAAATAGCGTCGGCGTCATCTGACAACTCATTTGCACATAACGCGCAGTGGTAAAAGCCGCCCATAGGCGGCGTACTTTTACCGAGGCAAAAACGGCACCCTTTAGAAACAAAGCGTGGACCTCACGATAAGATAGCGGACATAAACCCCTTCTTCCCTCTTCTTTGTGATTTTCTCTTCTTTTATGTGAAGTCTTTTGATTATATTTAAAGCGTTAAATTTCCGATAAATTAGTATGCTCCGTAAAGGAATGTTGTCTTTTTGCCTATTTTTCTCTGTTTTTTACGCTGTTTACGCGCAGGGTACCGAATTTGGGCAGCATCCGCTTGTTTTACGCGGCGAAGTATATGTAGATTTAGAGCAAATATACGCCGGCCACGTAGACGAAGAATACCCGCTAACCATTCCTTCGGCAAGCAGACGCGCGCTTGAAGAGGCTGCCCTGTTTTATTCGGCGATGATCCACGGGTGGACGTTTAGTTATGAAATAGGAGAACGGGCAAGAAAAATTGACGAACTCCTTGAATTGGAACCTGCGGGAGAAATTAAATTCGGCGATCCATCGCTTGTAGTTACAGATACCGAAATCAAAGATATGCGGCTTAGGGTATGGACGGATTACCATTTGACCGACGCGGGACAAAAAAAGATTCATGTGTGGCGCACGGGAATGATAAGAAACATGCAGGCTACAGGTTACGCCCCTACTTCCTTTAAAGAGTATCCCGGCTGGATCGCCGTAAAAAAACTTGCCCTTGAGGATTCGGCGAGAGCGGCGTTACGTGCCGCCTTACGCGGAAGCGAAAGAAATCGGCCAAAACATGCGAATGGATTTATCAGCCTGGCCGCTTTCCCGCGTTATTACATTGACGGCGGGCGTTGGGCAGTCTTCGCCAGATTCAGAGTGCAGATAACGGAAATAATTCCTTTTGCCGCTTATTGATTTTTTTCAGGGTCTAAACGGTATTCTTTAATTGTTCTTCCTTTAACTATAGTACAATTTCGCCCGTTCTCCTTGGCGGAATACAACGCTTTATCCGCCAGAGCGTACATTTCTTCCGTATCGGTTGAAGCGCCGCATTTTTCCACATATACTCCAAGGCTCATTGTCACATATTTGGAAACGCTTGATTTTTCATGAGGGATTTTCAACAATTGTATTAATTTAGTAACGCGCGATATGACGGCATTTACATGAGTAACGTCTTCTTTTTCAAACCAAAGCAGGGCAAATTCTTCACCGCCGACTCTGGCGCAGTAGACCCCCATTGTATCTTTTAATCTGTTAAACGCTTCGCCTATGGCGCGAAGGCAGTCGTCGCCTTTTGGATGACCGTAAAAATCATTGTAGTTTTTAAAAAAATCAATATCCGCGACGGCGAGGCATAAAAAATCATCGCCCGCCCTGTAATTAACAAGATACCTGTGAAAAGTCTGCATAAAATCACGGCGATTTCTAAGTTTTGTTAATTCGTCCACCGTGCTTTCTTCCAAATACTTGTCTCGCTCATTTTCCATTTTAGAAATGCTTAATTCCGACATAAAACGCAGCTTAGTAATCCGCCAGCAGGCAAATACGCTGACCATGACGGAAAATATCACGTTGAAAATATCGGTAACATATATTTGTGGCGGTTTAAAAAAAACTGATAAAACTATAAAAACTGACGCTGCCGTCAGCGTAAGGCAAATATTTAAAATAGGAGAATTGACAAATAAGATCAGGGCGCATACAAGAAGGATCATAAAGCCCACGGCATAATTATTCCGATCCGCCAAAACGCTTATATATAAACCAAAAAATATTATATTCACATAATAAATTACGGTTAATATATAAATATAAGTTTTATTAATTGCCTTTCTATGACTGTTAATTAATCTGATATAAATACCGGTAAGCGCGGTAAGCAGCAGCCCGACTAAAGCGGTAATTAAATATATGCCCGCGCCATAAATATTATTTTTTATAAATATGGGATAACACGCGAAAATACAGGCTAAAACTACAACAAAAATATTTACAAGGCGAAGACTATACAAATTATTTTTACATTCCTTATTCATGAGTAAATAATACTGCTCGCGCCCCAGCGAATAATACCGCCAGAAATTTAACAATCCGTACATTCTTTTTCCTTAATAACCAATTTATCTAAATTTCTTCAAAAAATCAAGATATTTCCTGTTTTTTTAGTTAAATTTTAAGCTTGATAGGCATATCTTTAAATTTTAAATATTCTTACTTTTTCCCTGAATACAAAGTAAACTCCATTTTTTCCTTGTTCTGCGAGAGGGCATTTAACCATAAATTTTTCTTTTTTGTAATTTCCTTGCTCTTTCGGCCTATTGCGCGTAATTTTTCATATACCATCGAACCGTTCTTGGCGGCAAGCCATGTTTTGTAATGATCCCCATGAAAAATTGCCGTGGATTTTTCTTCGACTTCTTTATCAATGTACTTTTCAAAAGCGTCAAGAAGAAGCTGATATTTTTCTGTAATACCCCTAAGATAATCAAGAATCAGCCTGTCAAACGACGGTATCTGTTCGCTGATATTAATTAAGTCGTGTAAAAATTCAACGGCAAGATAGTAATCCTCATCCCTGCAATACGCTTTATACCCAAGACGGCATATATGCACATAAGATTCATTTGTTATAGTCTGCATGTCCCGAATCGGCTGGGGCGGCGTTATGGAAAATTTAGGCATGGCTTGCGCGACTCTTACAAGCAGTTCAACCATATCTTGATATATGCGCTGTTCCCATAAATTTTCGCGAGTGGAAGAAAAAAGTTTAGTTATGTACTCAGCGAATTGTTCCTTATAACGCTCATTCTTGTCAAAAACAACTTCACAGGTGGGAATCATAACCCCTTTAAACTCAATATGGCCGGTATCAAAGAAATAAATCGCGTTATTTCGCGCCAGAATACATTGTTCCGCGGCGTTTTCTTTCTCATAATTCATCATTACCTGTTTGGCAATCATGATTCTCGATTCTTTGGGCGAAAGCTCGTTTGCTCTAGTTTGCAGTCTCGCCCCTGAGTTAAGAAGGAAACCGGAAAGGTTGCCTCTTTCCGTAATTATCAACGGGCTTTGCGTATTTCCGCCCGTAATTCCGGCGGAAATTTTAAAAACAGGGAGGTTTTCAGCGTTACTTGAACGCTTTGTGGGTATTTCCGGATCTCTGACATTATCGGTCTTGCCAAAATAATCAATAATGCACAGAGTTACCATAACCGCGTCTTTGGCGCTGGCGGCGACGACAACCATTTCATCGCCCCTTTCCCTCTGGCTTATCGCGCCACATTGGGTAGAGATGCGCCTGATTTCATTTTCAATAGCCCAATCCAAATTGTGCATCATAGAAAGATTTTTTCTGGATTCCATGCAGAATTTCGTATAACCGTGAATATCAAGCATCGCGATATAAAGGTTGGATATTTGCAGAGTTTTTTTCAAATCCCCCGCTTCGGGAAAATCCCTGTCCGGAATGATCAATTCTTTCCAGAGTTTTTTGTGGGTGGTTGGAGAAATAGCCGCAAAAAATCCCCAATTCAGGCCTTTTAACAGTTGAAACGCCCTCATTATCACAGGATGCGTCCATTTATCCTTAATCGCGGGCGCGATCAGTTCCCTTAACTTGGAAAAAGCGGTAATTTCCTTTGTAATTATTTTGTCATAAAGGAATGAGAAAAACTCATATTCTGTCATTCCGCTGTTATATTCGCCAATGTTTTTCACTTTTATTTCCTGAATATGATTATACTATATACCAAAAAAAAATAATAGAGTGTAAATTAAAAATATATTGTTAATTCAATATTTTTAAGTTATTATTAAGATAATGGAAACTGTTGCGAATCTTAACAATTCAGCTGTCGCATTAACAGAGGCAAATAAGCCTTTTGAGGCGATTCCCCTGTTCCGCGAGGCGTTAATTTTAGAGCCGGAAAATCCCCTTTTATGGCTAAATTTAGGCATAGCCCAGCAGAAAACAGGCGAGTACGCGGAAGCGATTGACAGTTTTAAACATTCATTGGTTATCGACAATGATATTTGCGAGGCATGGAATTCAATGGGCCTTATTTATTACGAATTGAATGATTTTGTTCTTGCCGAAAATTGCTACAAAACGGCGTTGTCCTGCAACGACAATGATCCAAAAGTTTGGAACAATCTTGGCGTTTTATATTTTAACATAAATAATTTTGAAGAAGCCCGTAATTGCTTTGAGAAAACGATAAGCATATTCCCGCAGTATAAAGACGCGTTGATCAATTTGCGGGACACATGCAGGGAATTGGGCGATTACCGCGCGGCTGCGGAATTTGAGCGGATTATTTCCAACATAGATATAACTGTCGGATATAAATTATAAATGAAAGTGCTTTATGTCGCGGAACTGGTAGGTAAAGCGGGCGTTTATACGTTTAAAAAAACGTTATGTGAACTAAAAACCCGTTTTCCCTGGGATTTTATGATTGTCTGCGCCAACGGAGCTACTGGAGGGAACGGGCTTGGCCGCACTCACGCCGCATACATTCACAAACTTGGCGCTAATGTTATCACCCTTGGAGACTGTTGTTTCTACAAAAAAGATTTGACGGAAAATCTTGACAAATGCCATTATGTTCTGCGCCCGGAAAATTTAAGTACTGACGCTCCCGGAATCGGATCAAAAATTTACGCTGCGGAGAACGAAAAAGTAGCCGTCGCGGTTTTTATCGGCCAGAACGGATTTGGCCGCGTTCACGCGAATAACCCCTTCACTGCCCTGCCCACGGTTATTGAACGTCTAAGAAAACAAACTCCCTACATCATAGTAGATTTTCACGCGCAGGCAAGCGCTGAAAAAAAGACTTTTATTTACGCCGCCGACGGCCTTTGTTCCGCCGTAATCGGTTCCCACACCAGAGTCCAAACCGCCGATGAAACTGTCATGCCGAATGGAACCGCATACATAAGCGACGCTGGCCGCACGGGGAGCCAACAGTCCGTCGGCGGCTGTGAGATAAATTCGCGCATAAAAGAATACCTGACAGGCATCCCCGAATGGACAAAAGAAGCCTGGGAATCCCCCGAACTTCAAGGCGTGTACTTGGACATCGGCAAAGACGGTAAAGCGCGTTCTATAGAGCGGATACGTCTTGCCGCAAATTAATTTTTATTTTTTTGAATCGCTTCTAAAAGTCCAGACAGATAACTTAAACCGATGGCGCGGTCGTATAATCCGTATCCTGGCATGGAGACTTCGCCCCAGATGGTTCTTCCGTGATCCGGCCTTATCGGGCCGTCAAATCCAGTGTCGTATAACGCTTTCATAATGGCGTACATGTCAAGGGAGCCGTCGCGTGACAGATGGGCGGATTCTTCAAAATCGCCGGGGGCGTTATGTTTAACGTTGCGGACATGGGCAAAATGCACGCGGCCTTTCAGGCTGCGTATAATTGCGGGAATGTCGTTGGCGGGGCTGCTTCCTAAACTGCCGGTACAAATCGTTATGCCATTGCAAGGATTGTCTACCGCTTTAACAAGACGCAGAAGATCATCTTTATTTTTCATTATTCGAGGCAGGCCGAATACCGACCATGACGGATCATCGGGGTGAATCGCCATTTTTATTCCGTACTGTTCGCAAGTCGGCATAATCGCTTTAAGGAAATATACCAAATTTGCAAATAACGTTTCCTCGTCAATTTTATTGTAAAGTTCAAACAGTTTGCGGATATTCGCCATTCTTTCAGGTTCCCAACCGGGAAGCAAATGCCCATGCGCCTTTTCGCTCATTACGTCAAACATATTGTCGGGATTGACTTTATCAATTAATTCCTGCTGATACGCCATTACAAAAGCGCCGTCGGGACGGGGTTTCGCCAAATCAGAACGCGTCCAGTCAAAAACGGCCATAAAGTTATAACAGACAAGACTTATGCCGGCCTGCGCGATTATTTTTAAAGTATTAATATATTTTTCTATATATTTATCGCGCTTATTCCCGGCGGTTTTAATATCGTCATGAACATTGACGCTTTCTATTCCCGCTATAACAAGCCCGTTATCCTCAACTTGTTTTTTAAGCGCGAAAAGCTCCTCTTTTTTCCATTCCACCCCAGGCGGAACGCCGTACAGAGTGGTAATAATTCCGCTAATGCCGGGAACCTGCCGTATCTTGTCCAAAGTTACGGGATCAAAACCAGGTCCGAACCAGCGCATGGTCATTTTCATTTTTAATTTACTTTACCTTGAAGCGTAACGACGCTTTTTTAAGATTTTCGCCATATGCGCGTAACAATAAATTTCCTCCCGAAGCGCCCGCTTTAATCATCGCAAGCGCCCTTCCTTCAAAAGTAACAACTTTTGTTTTAGTAAATCCCAAATTTTGGGTCAAATCACCGGAACAGGCTCCAAGGAATTCCGCGTCCCCTTCCAGTGAAAATTCTATCAATTCTTCATTGGGGCAAAGAATGCCGTTTTTATCGGTAACGTTAATTTCTATATGCGCGATTTCACCGGCTTTAAGATTAGCGTTATCAGAAATAAGTTTTATATTTTGCGCCTTGTCCGCCGTCTTTAAAATATATGTGCAAGCCTCTTTGCCGTTGTTGATTCCCTTTACTTCAATATTACCTTGCGCGTATTCAAAAGTCCACTCTACAATTCCGTTTTTAAAATCAATTTTCTTTCTGCGCCCCATTTTCTTACCATTGATCCACAGTTCCACTTCATCGCAGGTTGTAAAAATCGCGATCTTTACGGTACTTCGTAAAAAATGCTCATGGTTAAGGTGGGATGTCAGCTGGGGGAACGACCAGCGTCCCCGCGAATAGTCAGGCTTTTTATATTGATCATAAAACGCAAAATAGACAAAGGGCTCATCCGTCCAGATGCTTTTGCGGAAAAACGCATTAGGCTTCATAAAGCCGCAAATATCCAAAATTGATCCCGGCCAGCCTTTTGAAGGCCAAGAGCTTTCGCCAAGATAATCAATTCCCGCCCAGATAAATTGTCCTATTACGTTTTCATTTTCAAGAACAAACTGCCACGGGTTCTTATCGCAAATATCTTCATAGTTAGTCCCTACGCTTGAATAATACTCATAACACTCCGTCCCTACAATGGGCTTTTCAATTGACTTTGTATAATGTTCGTATAACGGCTCATGGTAATTAAGACCCAATACGTCAACGCTCCTTGCAAGTTTTTTTGTTATTTTTACAAGCTCTTGCGGCGGTTGGTTCACAAGACTGCGCGGAATCGCGTGCGGGGCAAGGGCGCAGGTCACAGGACGCGTATCAAGACCGCGGACAATGGCGGCTAATTTTTCTTGCGTATCAAGCATGCCGTCATCGCCCTGATTTTCCACCTCGTTGCCGATACTCCACATAAAGACGCACGGGTGGTTTCTGTCGCGCAGAATAAAATCCGTAAGGTCACGCTGGGCGTCTTCGTCAAAATGCGTGGCGTAATAGCCGCTCTTCCATTTGTCAAAACACTCGTCTATTACATAAAACCCAAGTTCATCGCATAGATCCAAAAATTCTTCCGCTGGCGGATTGTGGCTTGTCCTTATCGCGTTACAGCCTAGAGTTTTTAAAATACTTAGCCGCCGCCGCCAAACAGCGTCATAATAAGCGGAACCCGTTATACCGCCGTCATGGTGCAGGCACACTCCTTTCAATTTTACTTTCTCTCCATTTACCGTCATTCCCATGTTATACGCAATCTCCACAGCGCGGACGCCGAATACGGTCTCTATTGCCTCCCCTGCCCCGCCCTCCTGCTCCAGATAAACGACTGCGCGGTATAAATTCGGCTCTTGCGCTGACCACAGTGCGGGGTTTTGAATACGCAAAGTTTGTTTCACCTCTGTTTCTTCTTTCCCGCCGCAGTCAAAGGAAATTTGACTCTCAGCGGCGCAGGTTCCATCGGGGGCAAGCAGGCGCAGGCAAACGGCGCCGCCGCCTTTTTTATCACGGCTGACAATTGTTACAGTTACGGCAATTTCGGCGGATTTTTTGTCAGCTGACAATAAAGGCTCAACATGAACGCCCCATGTTTTAATGTGCGTAACGGGATAAATTTTTAAATAGACATTCCTGAAAAGCCCGCTGCCTGAATACCACCTGTCCGGCGCTTCACAGCCGTTATCCAGTCTTACGGCGATGATGTTTTTTCCCTCTTTCACAAAATCAGTAATATCAATCTCAAAACTTGAATAGCCGGATGAACGTCCGCCCGCTTTTTTTCCATTTAAATAAATCGCGCTGTTACGGTATGCGCCGCCAAAATAAATATAAACTGCCTTTCCTTCAATATCCTTTAATGTAAATTCTTTACGGTACCAGCAAACTCCCTCCCACGCGAAAAATCCCTGCATATTTTGACTTGTCCTAGTATCCCCCTCTCCGCGGAAAAACGGCTGTGATATAACCCAGTCATGCGGAAGATCTGTCTTTTTCCATGCGCTGTCACAAAAATTCTCCGCATAGGCGTTTTTAACGTCACCAAGCAAAAATTTCCATGACTCGCTAAAAAGAACCGTTGAATTATCATTCATATATAACCTCAAATCTTACAGATACTTTACCATATAATAAATAAAAAGTCATAAAAACACGTCATTACTAAATTAAATGGTATTAATTAAAAAATAATAAAAATATAGGATTTAACCGCTATAGTTTATATCAAAAAGATATGTTAGTATTTTTTTATGACAAAAATAGGAAATACAAAGGTGCTTATTATTGATAATCATCCGCTTTTTATTATGGGACTTACATCTCTTCTTGAAAAAACTTCTAAATTTAATATTATCGGTACAACCGAAAATTACAGAGACGCGTTCAAAATCGCTGAAAAGGAGAAACCAACACTGGTACTGATGGAAATCCGCCTTGGCGATGAAAACGGATTTGAGTTAATTAAAAAATTAAAGATTTTAAATCCTGAAATTTCAATTTTAATAATTTCTTTTCTTGATGAGCGTTTTTACTCTGAAAGAATTCTTCGTCTTGGAGCGCAGGGATATGTTTCAAAAACAAAATCTGCCGACATTATCATTGAAGCCATAAATACGGTTTTGGATAATAAAATATATTTAAGTGAAAATGAAAGAGAAAGGTTATTTACCTTTCTGGAAGAAAACGCCGGCAAAGACAAGAAGGACTGGACTGCTTACATGCAGACGCTTTCCAACCGCGAATTACAGGTTTTTTTGCTTATTTCCAAAGGATATGGCACGGTTGAGATTGCTTCTATGCTTAAATTAAGCGCCAAAACAATTGACACGCACAAGGAACACATGAAAGCTAAACTGCATTGCAATACGACGAAGAAACTAAGGCAGCACGCGATAGAATGGGCTAACCACCATGAGCTTTAACTTTAGTTTTTAAAAGTTTTTATATTTAATTTGATATTTTTATATCGTCAAACCAAATAGAAATTCCTTTCATCGCGCCGTTTTCACTGACAAACTCCAGTCTTTGTATGTCTTTCCATGAAAATTTACCTTCCGGCGAAAGCCATTTTTGAGTCGCGTTAACCCACGCTCCGTGTTCAGTCATTCGCGCGAGAGGGATTTTTATAACGTGCCATTTTCCATCAGGCGGAAGTATCGCCTCATTTATCGTATAACGTATGCGCCACGGAATCGCGGCTTCGCTGTTTAAGAAACGCACGTCAAAATTGACTGAAGTTTGCGTCCGCGCCTTAAATTCCAAATTAAAACCGTTATTAACAATTAAACTGAAATCCTTTATTGAATTGTCAATGTCAAAATAAAACACGTCGTACTGCGACGTGTTCCCCCAGCGGATTGCAAATTCCCCCTGCGCCGAATTCGCGTCGTACAGGCTGAAATCCACGCCGTTTCCCCAGAAACCTGCCGATACGTATTCATTGTTAGGATAATCGTCATATATGACAAAACCGCTATTCAAAGCCTGTTCCACGCGTTCAATCTGAGCGGGAGGATTATAGCCCATAGCGCGTACCACTTCCGTATTAAGATCATGGTTAAAGCTTCTCCTATTTGAATTAAAAATTCCAAAACCTCCAAAATAATCCCAGCTTGCCCTGGAGATATTTCTTTTATCCAAGGCGTCCGAAACAATTTTATACCATGTTACGCGATCTTCTTTTGGGCTGTTAGGAATATATACGCCAAACTCTCCGCAGAAAACGGGAACATTCCTTTCATTGGAAAAAGCGATTACCCTGTTTAATGACGCGTAAAGCGCGGAGGGGGCGGATTCACGCGAATAATTCGCGATGGCGGTTTCAATCCATGTTCCCCTTAAATTAGCCGGAACCTTAGGCATTTTTTCTTTTATGTAAGGAAAGGGAACGCCTCTAAGCGCCGCCATTGAAGGCTCTCCCCATGTCGCCCCCTGATGAGTGAAAATAAATGGATCATAAAAATGAAAAGTATAAATTAAATTCGCGTCCGAATACTTTGGAATCGTATTAAGTTTTTTTATCGAATTGTAATCAGTCCCACCCACAATAATAGTATGCTTGCCGTCAATTCGCCGTATAGCTTCAATCGTCTTCCCCTGAATTTCCCCCCACCGCGCGTCAGATATGCCGTGAGGCTCGTTTAAAATTTCATATAACACATAACTGCCGCGATCTTTAAAGAGACGCGCGATCTGTTCCCAAACGGGAATTAAAATCTTATCTACATCCGTACTTGTAGGAAGTATAGGATCAAAAGAATGGTTGTCAATAATAATATAGATTTCGTGTTTCTCCGCCCAATCCACCGCTGTTTTTAAAAACTTAACCAAAAGCGGATCAAGGGTATAATTGGGGGCTCCGCCCGTCATATTGTGCATTTTAATGGGCAGTCTTATCACGTCCGCTCCAAGGCTTTTAATATCTATAAAGTTCTGTTCTGTAAACTTTGTAAAAGGAATGCCTCCCGCGTTATTCGATTCAAACCACTCTGAATAATTAAACCCTTTAGAAAAAGGAGCCGACCGGACAGCCGCTTCTACGGTACCTGTTTCCGAAAAATCAACCGGTTTTGATTCAGTTGTATTGTTGCCGCTGCTGCTATTGCTACTACAGGCGGCTAAAATTATCATAAAAATAAGAATTAATTTAATTTTCAAGAAATCCCCCTAATTTTATTCTACCACATACCGAAAGAAAAATACGAAACTTTTTGTAATTATATGTAAAGATTCACACAAAGATCACGAAGGTACAAAGATCACAAAGTAATAATCGCGGTTAAAAAAACAGGTAATAGTCATTAATATCGAAATTAAGTTGTATTTTCATATGCTTTGATTAAATTGATCTTGTTCTTTTTATAATAATTTGTTATATTTCCATATAGGAGGGATTGATGGACGAAAATTTCGTTTCCTGGGATGATTCTTATTCTGTGGGCTTCGAGCATATTGATAACCAGCACAAGGAACTTGTAAAGATGGTAAATGAGCTTTACATGGCCTGTAAGATGGGGGCTCTCAAAGAGGACATTGTATATTTACGGACTGTCAGCAAAGCTTTGGAATATGCCAGAGTGCACTTCTCTGACGAGGAAGAATATATGGGCATGGTTTCCTATCCTGAATTGGCAGAACATAAAAAACAGCATGAAGCATTTGTCGTAGAGATTAAAAAGTCCGTAAAATTATTTGAAGATGGAGAAGCGGCGCCGATTGAATTGGCCAATTTCTTGAAAAATTGGCTTCTTAACCACATTGCCATATCTGATAAGAAATACGCTCCATATTTAAAGCAATTAATTCAGGATACAGAGCCTGTTAAATAAAATTATTTTAAAATAAAAAAAGATAAAACATCGTTAAAAATATTCGCGCAGTTTTTCTTTCCAGTTGCCGCCTTTCTGGATAGTCGCCTTAACTCCCATGTCCGCAAGTTTTTGTACCCGCTCGTCATTATCGCTGGCAGTCACGGCTATAATTGTCATTGAATGGCCGGAAAATTTAAGCTGCCTTATTAATTCCTCGCCTTTCATATCGGGAAGTTCCAACCCAGTAATAACGCAGGATACTTTACGCGTTCCGACAGCGTCCAATACGTCTTCGCCTTTGCTGAAATCTTCGGAATTAACGCCCAGTTCCGCCAAAAAAGACTTCATTACCTTGCGAAAAAAACCGCTGTTATCAACATGGATTACATTCATACGACCTTCCCTTTAGGATAAATTCCCTTTTAAATTGACGGATACATCCTCAGCAACCAGTATACACGGAATATTTAAAAAATGCAATGATTTTATATCCAAAAATTCACGCCATCTTTCAACGCAAAAGCGGTAATTTGTTAAATTTTTAACCCCATAGCTTGAATAATTTCTTTATCCAAATCAGCGGGAAATGTCCCCCTGAATTGCGTTTTAAATACTCCAAAACCGCCAAAATAATCCCAGCATATCCACGGGATTTTCTTCTTCGTGAGTTCGCCGCAGATAAATTTGTACCACGTTACGCGATCTTCCCTGGGGCTTTGTTTCATAAATACGCCGAACTCTCCGCAGAAAACGGGAACTTTTCTATCCTTAGAAAAAGTAACCGCCCTTTCAAGAGTTTCGCTTAGTTTAGCCAGCTTTGAATCCTTTTCGTATCTTTTTAAAGATTCTTCAACCCATGTGCCTTTAAATGTTTCATGGACTTGAGGGATAAAATTTAACGGGGAAGGAAACGGAAGATCCGACAGCGGGTCAAGAGACGGTTTATTCCATGTCGCGCCCTGATGCGTAAAAAGATGAGGATCATAAAAGTGAAAAGTATAAATTAAATTTTTATCGGCATATATGGGAATTTGAAATAGTTTTTCTATTGAATTGTAATTTGTGCCGCCCGCGATAATCTGCCGCTCTTTATCAAACTTTCTTATCGCCTCTATCGTATTCCGCTGAATTTCTCCCCAACGATCATCGGCAATGCCGTGAGGCTCGTTTAACACTTCGTATAATAAAAAATTACCGCGATCTTTAAAAGTCATGGCAATCTGTTCCCACACAGGTATAAGAATTTTATCAATATTATCGTCCGTGGGATTAATCGGATGAAACGAATGATTGTCTATAATAAGATAAATCTGATGTTTTTCCGCCCAATCGGCGGCGGCCTCAAGGTATTTTAATAATTCAGGTTCAAGGGTATGATCTTTTTCGCCAAGAACAAAATTATGAAAAGCGACGGGAAGGCGGACAACGTCGGCCCCCAGACTTTTTACATCGATAAAATCCTGTTCGTTGAACTTTTTAAAATCAATATCCTTAAAAGTACGCGCCTCAAACCATTTGGAAAAATTAAATCCGCGCGAGAATGGAACATTTGCCATATATTCTCCTTTTTCGTCCATAATAATAACTAGGAACCTTTAAAAATATAACCGAGGTTTTTTGAGATTTCCTCTATTTAATATTACCGCAAATAATGATAAAATCAATATATGGAATTTAAGTATCGTAATCCGGTGTTAAGCGGATTTTACCCCGACCCGTCAATTTGCCGCGTCGGTAATGACTTTTATCTTGTCAACTCAACGTTTGCCTATTTTCCCGGCATACCAATTTTTAACAGCAAAGATTTGATAAACTGGAAACAGATAGGCAATGCCATTGACAGGCCGGGACAATTATGTTTTGACGGGCATGATATTTCACAAGGTCTTTTCGCCCCGACAATCCGTGAAAACAACGGCGTTTTTTACATTCTTTGCACGCTTATAAACACGGGCGGCAATTTTATAATTACTGCGAAAGACCCAAAAGGCCCCTGGTCAGATCCAATCTGGCTCTCCGGCGCTGATGGAATTGACCCTTCGATTTTTTTTGACGACGATGGAAAAGTCTGGTATATCGGCACTCATCCCGCGCCCGAAGGCGAA
The DNA here is from genome assembly GCF_054786175.1 of Treponema sp. R8-4-B8. NCBI lineage: Bacteria > Pseudomonadati > Spirochaetota > Spirochaetia > Treponematales > Treponemataceae > Treponema > Treponema sp. R8-4-B8. The sequence continues at coordinate 86,125 of NZ_BDHE01000486.1, read as the reverse complement.
GCGTATTCAGGCAACTATGAAATTTACATTCATGAAATGGACATGGAAAAACTTGCCAACGGAAAAAATCCGCTGACCGGTCCAAGCATTGGCTTATGGCGCGGCGCTCTTCACGGCGCTATCTGGCCTGAGGGGCCGCATATCTATAAAATCGGCGGCTGGTATTATTTATTGCACGCCGAAGGCGGGACAGGTATTGAGCACGCGGTTTGCATCGCGAGGGCAAAAGAAATTAAAGGGCAGTGGGAAGGCAAAAGGAGCAATCCCATCGTCACGCACAGGCATCTTGGAAAGAGGGCAAAAATAATTAATGTGGGACACGCCGATTTAGTTGACGATACTGACGGAAACTGGTGGATGGTTTTACTCGCGTCCCGCCAGTTTGACGGCGTATGCCCTCTTGGGCGCGAAACTTTTATCGTTCCGATTTATTGGGAAAACGAATGGCCGTTCATAGCTACCGCTACCGGCCTTATCGAAGACGGATTGCCCCAGCAGGAATTTGACGGAGAAAACGTAAATTTTGACCTGCTTGATTCCTGTGATTATTTTAACGGTGACTCGCTTCCGTTCCATTGGCTGACCTTGAGAATGCCGGTTGATAAAAAAGACGCGGCCTTCAGTTTAACGGAACGAAAAGACGCGCTGCGCCTCTTTACAACGGCGGCTTCAATGCGCGGGAAAGAACATCCGGCTTTCGCTGGAAGAAGAATCAGGCATAAAGACTGGTCGTTCCGCGTTTTAATGGAATTTACCCCTAAAAAAGAAAATGAGTCGGCGGGATTAATCTTATTGCAAAACGAAAATTTTCAGTACCGTCTGGAAAATTATCTTTCACCTAACGATACTTTTATGATCCGCCTGATAAGAGCCGCCGGCAATGAAGACGAAATAATCGCCTCTGATCAGTACCCAAATTATGAAACGCCAATGATGTTAGCCGCCGTGAATAAAGACATGAAACTTTCTTTTTTTTACGGCAAAGACAAAAACTCCCTTAAATGTTTAAAAGACGATATGGACGCTCGCCTGCTCAGCACGGAATACGCGGGCGGTTTTGTGGGAACATTAGCCGGAATCTTTGCCACTGGCGGCGGGGAGAACACGGGCAATTACGCCGACGTGATATTTGCCGATTACAGAGGTTTGGCGTGAAAGATCTGTTAATGTCGCCTCTTTTTAGCGACGGAATGGTTTTACAGCGGGACAGCCATTTCCCTATTTGGAGCAGAAAAAAAATAACCGTTATTTTTTTAGGGAAAACTTACGAAGCAAAACCCTCAGACGGAAAATGGCTCATAACGCTCGATCCCGTCAGCGCGGGCGGCCCTTTTGAAATGCAAATAAAAAGCAATGATGAATCAGTTACGATAAAAGAAGTTTATTCAGGCGACTTATGGCTCTGCTCAGGGCAAAGTAACATGGAAACGCCAATGGAACGCCTTCGCGATAATTTCAGCGAAGAGTGGGAATTAAAAGAGTATCCCGTTATCAGACATTTTAAAACTCCCCAGGAGTGGGATTTTTCTTCTCCCCGCGAAGATATTTCAGGCGGAAGTTGGCAAAAACCGTCTAAAGAAACGCTTTCTAGTTTTACCGCGACTCCATGGTTCTTCGCAAAATATATGTACGAAAAATACCACGTCCCTATCGGGCTAGTTAATACCGCCTGGGGCGGCACTCCTATTGAATCATGGATGAGCCGCGACGCCCTATCTGACTATCCGCAAAAAATCGCCATTGGGAATCAATACGCCGACGACGCAAAACGCGAAGAAATTATCAGCAAGTCTGCATCCGTTATTTCTGAATGGGAAAAAAATGTCGCCCATGAGGATATCGGCATTCCCAAAGATTGGAAAAATCCCGACACGGATATTTCTTCGTGGGACGACATTACCCTGCCGGGAGATTTTTCAGGAGCGGGGCTTGAAAATTTTTGCGGCGCGTTATGGCTTGCGAAAGATTTTGAAGTTGGGGAAGATTTTGCCGCCAAAGAAGTTAAAGTCTGGCTTGGAACTATCATTGACAGCGATACCGTTTTCATTAACGGCGTAGAAATCGGAAGCACAGGATACCGTTATCCGCCGCGCAAATATACATGCAAAGGATTAGTTAAAAAAGGCATAAACCGCGTCGTAATAAGAGTTATCTGCAATAGAGGCGACGGCGGCGTGACGATCAATAAACCTTTCCGTGTTTTTACTGACGGCGAATCCGTGGAACTTCGCGGGACATGGAAATACAAGATAGGCGTAAAAGCCCCAACGCGCCCAGAAGAATTTTTCTTCCAGAGTCTGCCAATGGGAAACTTTTACGCGATGGTCTGCCCTTTTCTTAAATTTCCAGTTAAAGGAGTTATCTGGTATCAGGGAGAATCAAACGATTTTTATCCAAACGAATATAAAAAACTTTTTCCCTTGATGATTAACGATTGGCGCAAAAAGAACAATAATGAAAAATTGCCGTTTATCTTTGTCCAACTGCCTATTTGGAAAGAATCTTCAGATAACAACGAAGCGCACGGTTGGGCGATAATCCGCGAAGCGCAGGCGGACGCGATGTCCCTGCCAAATACCGGTATGGCGTGCGCTCTTGATCTTGGCGAATGGAACGATTTACACCCCATTAACAAAAAAGACGTAGGTTACCGCCTTTTCCTTGCGGCGGACAAAACGGTATTCGCCGCCGAAAATACTTCGCCTGGGCCGACAGTGTCGCGTTTTGAGCGCCAGCAGGGCAAGATTAACATATTTTTTGATAATTGCGGCGCGGGATTAAAAGCAGTCAACGCGCCTTCATCCGCGACTGCTCTTGATCCGTCTAAGGAATCTTGCCCCTTATGTGAAAATAATCCCAATACCGCGTATGTCAGCGTAATCGGCGAAGATGCCCATGTCCGTCTGCCGGCAAAAATTGAAAGCGCGAACAAAATCAGCATTGATATATCAGGAATAAAAAATCCCAAAAAAATACTGTACGCGTGGGCGAATAATCCGCGTGACAGGCAATTGTTTAACAGCGACGGTTTGCCCGCGCTTCCTTTTAAGATTGAATTAAAATAGGAGTAATTATGTTTGACGCGAAAAAAACAAAAGACAAACTCATTGAATGGTTACGCGATTATTTTGAAAAAACCGGCCAAGACTGCAACGCCGTAGTCGGCATTTCAGGCGGCAAGGACAGTTCCGCAGTCGCGGCTCTTTGCGCGAACGCGTTGGGAAAAGAGCGGGTTTACGGCGTTTTAATGCCGCAGGGAAACCAGCACGACATCGCCTATTCGCGCGAGTTAGTTGAAATTTTGGGCATTAAAAAAATAGAAATCAACATAAAAAAAAGCGTTGACGCTCTTCTTGAAAGCATAAAAGAGGCCGCTTTTTCTTTGAACAGGCAGTCTGTCATCAATATACCAGCCAGAATAAGGATGACTGCCCTATACGCCGTATCCGCCTCCGTAAACGGCAGAGTCGCCAATACGTGCAATTTAAGCGAAGACTACATAGGCTACGCCACAAAATACGGCGACGCCGCCGGTGACTTTAGCCCCTTATCTCAGCTAACGGTTACTGAAGTGAAGTTGGTAGCGAAAGAATTATCGCTCCCCGCAAAATTTATCGACAAAGTTCCCGAAGACGGCCTTAGCGGTTTAAGCGATGAGGAAAATATCGGCTTTTCCTACGCCGTCCTGGACAGGTATATCCGCGAAGGCGTTTGCGAAGACTCGGCGATTAAAGAAAAAATAGACAGGATGCATAGGCTAAATTTGCATAAGTTGGAATTGATGCCTTATTTTGGGAATAAATAGATAGAGAAGAATATAACCACGGAGTACACGGAGTTACACGGAGGAAGAGAAGATTTTCGTACCAAAACCGTGTAACTCCAAGCTGTCCGACGAACGGCAGTCCTCCGTGGTTTTAAAATTCTTTTTTGCCCTCGAAGAACGCAAAGTTTAACGAAGAAAGAAATGTTTTCGTACTAAAACTCCGTGTACTCCGTTTCCTCCGTGGTTTAAATTCTTTATTGACCTCGAAGAACGCAAAATTTAACGAAGAAAGAAATGTTTTCGGAATTAAATCCCCTCTTCCTTCATGATCTCCTCCCCCTCCGTGTTCTTTGTGTGAATTTTTTTAAATAAATTTTCATTTTCGGTCAAGCGCCACGCATCTGCACGCCATATATAGGCGACAACAATTTTGTTGTTAAGGAGACCTAATGAAATCTAAAATTCAAAATTCTGTTCAGTACGAGTGGGGACCTTTCCCTTTCGAGGGCGGGACGCAAATCTATGACATCCGTCATGACCCGGTGTTCAAAGCCGTATTCACAAGAGACACCGCGTATTCAAGAGCTGCGCTGTCCGATCTTATTTCGGCGCTTATAGGCAGCGTTATTAAAGTGGGGACAATCACAGCCAACGAACCGCCAGTCAGCGATTTTAGGCAGCGGTACCTGCGTTTTGACATCGCCTGCAAAACCAAAAAAGGCGAGCCAATAAATGTTGAAATGTCTTTTAACCCGAAGGCTAACGAGCATGTTCGCCTTGAGTACCACGCCGCAAGGCTGTTTGCGGGGCAGGAGCTTCATGGAAAAGGCAAAAATTATGTCGATTTGAAAAAGACATATCAAATAGCCATTTTAGCGAAGAAAAAATTTTTTCCTGACAAAAACCTAATTCATGATTTTATTTATTATGATCCCAAGACCCTGGTTTCTTTGGGAGGAAAGACCAGAATAATAACAGTTGAACTTGAAAAGACAAAACCCATAGCCGAAAAACCTATAGAAAAGATGACAAACGCGGAACTGTGGGCGGTATTTATAGAATATTTGACAGATCCCGAAAAAAGGGGTAAAATTGTTGATATAGTTAATAAAGAGGAGGGCATAGCGATGGCGGTAAAAACAATGACGGGCTTCACGCAGAGGGAATTAGACTACATACGCGAGTCATATCGGATAAAATGCGATATGGACTATCAGGACGAAGTGGTAACCGCCCAGCGTAAAGCCCTTAAAGATGGCCGTAGAAAAGGCCGCAAAGAAGAAAAATTAATAATCGCTAAAAATTTGCTTGTAAAAGGTTCTTCCTTTGAATTCGTTCATGAAATAACAGGACTCTCTTTGGAAAAAATTAAAGAATTAAAATCGGGATAATCAATAGAGAGGAGGGCATAGCAATGGCGGTAAAAACGATGAAAGGCTTCACGCAGAGGGAATTGGATTACATACGCGAGTCATATCGGATAAAGTGCGATATGGATTATCAGGACGAAGTGGTAACTGCACAGCGTAAAGCCCGTAGAGAAGGACGTAAAGAAGAGAAACTAAATATTGCGCGGAATCTCAAAGGAATGGGAATATCAATTTCTCAAATAGCTAAAGGAACCGGCCTCTCCACGGATGTTATCGCCCAATTGTGAGGAATTTTTCCCATAAAGCCTCACACTAAGATCACTAAGGGACAAAGATCACAAAGGGAAAAAGGTTTTTGTCCGTAATCTTGTCGTGAATCCCACGCATAGTCTTCAGATATAAGGAAGAAAAGAATATAACCACGGAGAACACGGAGTTTTGGTACGAAAGTCTTTTCTTCCTCCGTGTACTCCGTGGTTTAAAATTCTTCTTGGACATTCCCCTTAATTTTCAAAATCCGCTAAGCGGCCCGAGATTACTTGGATTAGTTGTTTCAACAACAACCGTATTATCAGTAAATGTGAATACAGAATCATTACCTGTATCTACAACTACAAGTTCCTGTGTCCGTAAATTTTTTTCCGTTATTTCAAAATATATATAACCTGATCCTGCTGTAACTTCTTTGGTTGCTTTTGATCCTGCGTTTATGTAATATGTAGTTATATGCTGACCATCTGATTTATCTTCCGTAAAATTAAAACTCTGCCATTTGGCATTGCGTAAAGTCTTTCCGAATTCATTCCTTATGGTAAGCGTTGTCTTTGTTTCTTCAGTTTCGCATCCAATTAAAACAAAAATAAGCGTTAATGTTATTACTGTAAAAAGTTTCTTCATGTTTTTCCCTTTTATATCAGTTGCTATATTGAGGGGATAGCCCACTAACTGCGAACTATCCCCTCATTGTTCCCAATCTCTTCTTTCTTCTACAGGTTATTGAGTAAAAGACCGAACAGCACGAACCCGGTAAGAGTTGGATTTATAAACCCAATCCTGACCTCCAGGAGAGATGGTGTAGGAAGTACCATTATAATAATGAGTTAAACTACTGGTTCCAAAATTTTGAACCCATGCATCAAGACTATTGTACGCTGTTGATGACCAGTAACCAGCATTTGAGAACCCTCCTATAGTTGTTCTGCTTTGATATAATAAATCAAGCTCGCCCCTGTCAGGAAGCCTCCAGTTAGTGAAATTACCGCCTCTATAATTTGTCGCAGTTGACACTGCGTCTGTCCAATTATATGCCCCCAATTCCCCGCTGCACTCTTTGTACTGACCGCCTTGGGCAAAAAAGATCTTACCGCCACCAGGTCCTGTGTCTCCAATTTGATATTCATTACCGCCATTTCCCTTTACCCTAAAAGTAAATTCGGCGTTATTATCGCTATTGGTTTTGATCATTACTTGAGCGTTCAAATTGTTCCCCGCTGTTTTCGGGCTAAAGCTTATAATAAACGTTGTAGTACTTCCGGGAGCAATAGTCATTGAAGCGAAAGGTTGCTGGGTAACGCTAAAATGTTCGGAGGCGTTATTCGACAGATTGATAACGTTACCTTCAACAACATTAAACCTTAGGTCGGCTTTCCCTGAATTCCCTATGGTAAAGGTGACATCTTTATTGTTATTAACTAGCACGGAACCAAAATCATAATCCCCAAATTGCGCGATAGGGGCATCGCCAGCTTGTACTGTTATCTGGGGTTCCCTGTTTACTCCCAAAGTTCCAAAAGTACCTTCATTGGCGGGGTTGTCTACATCGACAATAATTGTATAATCATTAATAGTAAATGGTTTTTGTTGGTTTTGATCAACAACAACCCACTCTTTAGTTCGGGCGTTGATGGGGTTTGTCTTCCGCTTAAAATAAATATATCCTTTACCTTCCTGTACTGCCTTGGTAATATTAGCGCCGCTTCTTATTGATTCAGTGCCCTGGGTAAATGAAACATTATTCCACCGTACATCTGTAATTTCCGAGAAAGAATCGTTTTGGATTTTTAAAGAAGTACCGCCCGTCGAAGGATTGCCTGTCGAAGAATTGTTCTTTTTAAGTTGAACGGTTAATCCAGCCCTGTTCAATATTAAAGTATCCCCTGAAAGGGATGCCGAACCGTTGGAACCATAATTTGAATAAAGTGTTAAATTGTTCCCTTCTCGATACCATGTTCCATTAACGGATTGTATGCCTCCTTCGGCGCTCTGAATTATCATTACCCATGTATCTTGGGCAATATCAAGTGTTATTTCTTCCCCGTTATTATTACCTGTCCATTTACCGATAACATCAGAGTTATTATTCTCATCCGTATTCCCGTCATCACACCCTGCCAAAACCAGCGCAAAAATTGCCAATACCGTAAAAATTTTCTTCATAATATTTCCCCTTATCTAAAAATGATTGTTTGTTCCCCGGTTTTAACAACCGAGCTTCCGTTATATGTAAAACTGTATATAAAACCATTCTTCGCGGTAAAATCGGGAATGGCGGTATTTTCAAAGGTTGAGGCTATTTGATAGTTTTGGTACAATTTGCCGTCAGCAGGGATGCCCCCTTCGGTGCCAAGCGGCAGTTTGTAAACGCCGGTTTTTCCGGGCGCGACAGAAATATTATTGTTACCTGTCTGTTTGAATACAGTTCCTAAATACCTCAATTCAAATTGTAAACTTGAAGAGTTTATAATCTTTATAAACGCGTTGCGAAATTCAAGGTTCTGCGGCTGAGGTATCTGTTTGACGTAAGATTTATTTTCTTCTATTACAAAATTAATCTGCACATTGGGGTCTATGCCGCTTGCGATTACATCGCCGCTTTCAGTGTCAAAAGCGTCGTTTATCCGGTACAGGTACTCAATAGAAAAAGTTGAGCCTACCCCATAATTGTCGCTGGTACGGACATCAACTTTTTGCGAACCGCCCGCCGTTAATTCCAATAGTACCGGGCCGCTGAAAGCGTCCTGATGAACCACTACTTTGTAGCTTGATTCATTAAAGAATGTTACTTTTCCGGTTTTTACCACCAGATTATTTCCATTATTTGAATTGTTATTGTCATTTGTATCTGAACAGGCGACAAAGAACAAACCGATGATCAAAAATAAAACAAAATGGACTAAAGTCCGATAAACAAATTTTTTCATTGTTAGAATTACTCCACCACGAAACAATAAAATAGGCTGTCCAAACCGGTATTGCCAATTTGGACAGCTTAATTGAAAAAATTACAATGACCCTATATCATCACTCAGATCGCGCGGATTGGCGCTTTCGGTAAAGGTAAAAGAATAACCTGCCGCGGTTTGACCGCTTCCCGAAATTGATATTGTGTAGTCATAACCGTTTTTAAGCGTGGGAGTCGCGCCGTTGTTCAAAATGGGTATTGATAAAGCCTGATTGTAATAGGTAAGAACAATAGCCTGTTGAGATCCTGTGTTAGTACTTTTAATTTCATAGGTAAGCGTTTCGCCTGAACCTATTGAATCATACCCGTTCTGGCTTTTAAGCCTGTTGCTTCCCGAAAGGGTAACCCGTCCGCTCTGATTCGCGACGCTGTTTGTAACAGTGACATAAGCCACAGGAGAACTCAGCGTAGCTTTTATGCTGTCCCAAGTCGCTCCCTGATCGGCAGGAAGAGTATACGCTTGAATTTCAGCGCCGGTCGCGGCCCTCGGCGACACGCTGACGGTTTCAAACTGGCTTGTGGGTTTTAAGGTAGTTACTTGCCCTGTGCTTCTACTGTAATACACAAAAACCGGATAGATTGCGAAACCGTCCGTATTATCAGAATATAAAAGCATATTGGAAGCTAACGAAGGCAGATAGCCGATTTTTTCACCGTCTGGACTGTCCTTCCTCAGTTCCATGCCAATTCGTCCCAAATTGGTTACACGGTACGCGTAATCGCCTGTATAATTGGGGCTGATTTCAACACGGAATTTCTTGCCCTGCCCATAGGTTGCCATTGCCGAATATTCAATTTTTGCCCGTGACAGAGTAGTTTTGTTAGCGTCATATTCATCTTTGGCAATGCCGCGCAGTATTATAAAGCCGCCGACATTGAAATCGTCCACATCGTCCGAAATGTCAAAGTTCTTGCTGCTTAACGCCTTGACTCCGCCCAGAATGTTGCTGGAAGATGGAGTCTGTCCTTGGAATAAAACCATATCCTTTGACGTGTTATTGATCACGGTCAAAGTTCCTGCCGCTTCGTTGTCCCAACTGACACTGCCGTCTCCTGTGTTGTTGTTGTTATTGTTCCCGTCATCATTAGTGCCAGGACACCCCGCGAAACTCACTACAAGCCCCACAATCAACATAAGTACCCACATTTTCTGCATTTTCTTCATTTTTCGCTCCTTAGTAAAATTTATGCCCTAGACCATGTCAAGAGCTATTTAATTATATAACATACCATTATATGAACATTTTGTCAACAAAAACAGAATAAAAATGATAAAGATTTTAAAAAATGCTGATTTTACGGATAAACAGCCTGTATTTTTTAATAATCCTTGCATAAAGCAAATAAATCAAAAAAAATATTAGACCAAATTTCGGTCATTTATAATCATCAATTTATTATGTATTTAATGAATGAAAAAACCATCGCGCAGGTGTTTGCGGAAAATGTGGCTTATTACCGTAAAAAACAGGGAAATTCCCAGTATGATTTAGCGATGACAAGCGGCATAAGCAGAACGATGATTAGCCATTATGAAAGAGAGGGGATGCTGCCCCCAGCCGACCGTTTGCAGGCTTTGGCCGACGCTTTGGGAATTCCTGTCTACAAACTGTTTATGGAACATGAAAAGGAAAAAAATCCTGAAAATGACTTGTCAACTATAGACGCCAGAAGCGTAAAAAAACTCCGTGATATTCTTTCCCTTCCCCCCGATGACCGCAATGACCTCTACCGTATCCTTAATAAAATGCTCAGAAAAAACCAGCTTGAAAAGATAAATAGGCCGTAATTTTAAATATCCCATTTCAAATATATTGACATTTGTGTTTCTTATGGTGTATTCTTAACATTAGATTTTAATATTTACAATATTAAGGGTGAAAAAATGGTAATAGATGTAGATTTTGAGGTAAACAAATACAAAAACTGTAAAGACAGGGACGAGCTCACAAGGCTGATTAAAGAGTATAAAAACCTTGCGATGCAGAACGCGGAAGATTTTTCCACAGCCGGAAAATATAATTCGGTGGCGTTTAAACTGCAGGAAATCTGCGACAAACTTCCGCCGCCTAATCTAAAGAATCCGGCCGCCTCCCGCAAAAGCGCTCCTACCAAAACAGCCAACCTAACCAAAGAAGAGCGAGCCCGTATAGAATCCGAATGGGAAAAAAAGGCTAAAAGATAACCGAAAGAGCTCACACAAAGATAAATATTTGGGGGTACAATAATGCCTACGATACGGAAAAGCGCTGATTTACGGAATAATTATGGTGAGATATCGGAATTTTGCCATAATTACAGAGAACCAATATTTATTACCAAAAACGGTCAGGGCGATTTGGCTGTAATGAGTATTGAAACATACGAGGCACTAATGGGAAGGCTTGAATTGTATCAGGCGCTAGAAGTAGGTTTGAATCAAATAGAAAATGGAGAAACAATTCCTGAAGAAGAAATGCTGGAACATATAAAAAATTTATAAGGCTCAATAATTGTATAGGGTAGAATTCTCAAAAATAATTAAAGAGGATATTGATCAAGCCCATAATTATATAAAGGAGACTCTGGAAGCTCCGATGGCTGCTGATAATCTAAAAAAAGAATTATTGGAACAAATAGAAAGCATTAAAAATAATCCGTATGCAAGACCGTTAGTTCAAGATAAATATTTGGCGTATTTAGGCTTAAGATCAAAAAAAGTAAATAATTATTTATTATTCTATAAAATAAAAGAAACTGATAACAAGGGAAAAAAATATGTATACTTAATCAGATTTATGTACGGTAAAAGAAATTGGATAAAAATATTTAAAAATGAATCTATAAATGAATTAATGTAAGGCATGAACCGTCAATGACGTTTTGTAATAGGGGTAAAGTCCAATTTTTGTCCGTTATCTTTTCGTGAAGTTCCACGCTAAGCTCTCGGACAAAAACCTTTAATCCCTCTTTGTGTTCTTCTCTTCCTTTGTGTCCTTTGTGAGAAATTTCTTTAATTAATTTTTCCAGTTTACTTCATAAGATATTGGAGTCTCCAAGACCAGCAAATCTAACAATGGAATGTCAAAAACCACCCTCTTGCCGGAGAAAGTTCCACCCTTTGCGCTTGTTACCGAGCCGGGAAAATCAACCGAGACGCGAATTCTTGATGAGGCTATTTCATCGCTTATTGATTTATTGTAAAAGGAGGCGACTACTTCCAGATATTCAGTCTTGCTCATTATTTCGCCTGTGGCAATGGGAGCCATTAGGGCGTTAAGGTAATCGCTAATATCCGAAGAAAGATAATCAAGCATCGCGGAGCCGTTTTCCATGTTAATGGAAAATACGCATTTGCCGCCTGAACGACCTTGTTCAAAAGTGACGATACCCTTCTTGTCCGCCGAGGCAAGAAAGGTATTTATCTGTGAAACTCGCGCATGTCCGTCTACAGCGGACGGAGAGGTGTTTTTAAAAGTTACTGTGTCAATTCCCGGGGCTTTTGACATTGACCGCGCAATGGATTGGCCATCCAGTATCTGTGAAAGCTCCTGCCCGCCCGCGGCGGCAATGGATCGAATTAACGCGGTTACCCTTTGCCCCAAAGACATGCTGACGGTCATAACAGCCGAACCGGTTGCCGTAATATTGCCGTCAATCTTGGCGGTACAAGAAAAAAGCGTGAAAACCCCTACAAATAGAGGCAAAATGATCGATTTTTTTATAAAATAACTTTTCATTACTATTATAATACTATAGAATTAATGAAAAGTTACAGTTATAATCGCAAATAACGCAACTTTAATTTACATTTTGTGTCAAAATGTCATAGGGTATTTAATACTCGAAAAAAAAGTTATTTGGAGGAAAAAATGTCTGTTCCGTATACTGAAAAACCCTGGGAATTTCTAAAAGAATATCGTGAAATAAAAGTCTTTTCCGGTGAATGGCCTACTTTGCCTGAAATGTTTAAAATAACCGTTTCCCGTTATCCGCAGCGCGCCTGTTTTACCATTTATGAGCCGAACAGAATCAGTCTGAATTACACCGAAGCGCTCAAGCTGATAGAAGCCGTCGCCCGTTGGCTGCATAAAAATGGAATTCGCCGTGGTGACAGAGTCGCCGTTACTGGAAAAAACGCCCCTGAATGGGCAGTCGCGTATCTTGCCATCCTTTTCGCCGGCGGCGTGGTTGTCCCGATAGATTATCAGCTTAAAAATGAAGAAATCGACATGCTGTTAAAAGCCTCAGGCGCGCGCATGATTTTTGTTGATGAAGAAAAACATGAGTATTATACGTCAAAAAGATCCGGCCTTGAAAAAGTTCTTTCCTTAAGAAAAGGAGTGGGAACATATATTTATGATCTTGACGGGCCTCAAGCTGAAATTGAAAAGGCGGTAGAGACCGATACCGCCGCGGTGCTTTTTACATCGGGAACAATGGGAATACCCAAAGGGGTTATTCTAACGCACAGAAACCTTGTCTCGGATTGTTATCTTGCCCAGGGAACGCCTCTTATAGTTTTACATACCGACGTATTTTACGCGATATTGCCGATTCATCATTCATACACGATGCTGGCGGTATTCATAGAAACAATTTCAACAGGTGCTGAAGTTGTTTTTGGAAAACGAATGGTGACGACGCAAATTTTAAAAGACCTTAAAGAAGCGAAGATCACCATGCTGTTAGGCGTGCCTATGCTTTTTAATAAAGTTCTTTCAGGAATCTTAAGGGGACTAAAAGCCAAAGGGCCGATTGTTTACGGGCTTATATCATTTTTAATGGGCATTTCCGGCCTTATAAAAAAAGTTTGTAAAGTAAATCCCGGCAAGAAAATGTTCGGGTTCGTTCTGGACAAGGCAAGCCTTACGTCGATACGCATTTGTATCTGCGGCGGCGGCCCTCTCGCACCCAGCGTATTTAGAAAATATAACCAGCTTGGCATCGACTTTGTTCAAGGTTACGGTCTTACCGAGACTTCCCCGATTATAACAATTAATCCTATCGAAGCGTACAAGGAAACCAGCGTTGGCCGCCCATGTCCCGGCGTAGACATGAAAATTTTAAATCCCGACGAGCGCGGAATCGGCGAAGTAATCGTAAAAGGGCCTATGGTAATGCAGGGCTATTATCAATTGCCGGAAGAAACAGCCGCGGCTTTTACAAGTGACGGTTATCTTAAAACAGGCGACTTGGGTTATATGGATGGCGAAAACTATTTGTACCTGACAGGCCGCGCGAAAAACATGATCGTTACGGAAGGCGGCAAAAACGTTTATCCCGAAGAAATAGAAAACGAGTTCCAGCTTTATGAGGAAATCGATCAGATTTTAATACGCGGATATATACAGGATAAAAGGACGAAAAGTGAAACCATCGAAGCTCTTGTGTATCCCAATCCCGAATTCAAAGACTCAAACGGCGCGATTCCTGACGCGGCTGATATGAAAGACAGAATTAATTTGATCATTACTGAAGTCAACCAAAGATTACAACCCTATCAAAAAATAGACCACGTTGTAATTCTTGATAAGCCGATGGAAATGACCACTACCAAGAAAATTAAACGTGGCGAGTTGAATAGTTAAGTTAATACGGAAGAATTCACACGAAGGACACAAAGAAAGAGAAGAACACAAAGAGGAATTAAAGGTTTTTGTCCGAATGTTATGCATATGCTTCACGATAAGATAACGGACAAAAACCCCTTCTTCCCCCTTTGTGATCTTTGTTCCTTTGTGATCTTTGTGTGAACTCTTCCGGAAATTATTCTGGTTTTTAGGATTTTTTAAACACAATGAATCTTTGTCCAAGATAGTTCAATCCGGTAAAAATGCACATTCCTGTAAATAAAGAAACATTATCCCGTATTTTTTGCGGATATTCCGCAAACAAAAAGTATAGCGCTGTTCTTGCTATTTTATAAGCTAAAAACCATGAGACCGTAATAGTTGCAATATAGGCGATTATCATATACAAAGACCATTTGCGGACATTAAAGGTCCAGTATTTATTGAGAAAAAAACTTAAAATGCTTCCTAATACATAGTTTGCCGCAGATGAAATCCAGTACCCAAAGCCAAAAATATTGTACATAACAAACATCAAGCCGGAACCTGCAATTGTATTGACAAATCCGACCATTAAAAATTTAAGAAGAATACGATCAAATATCATCAGTTGTCCAGAACTTCACGATGGATAATTTCCGCGGAAGGGTATCTAATAACAATAAAATTGTTATCCTCGTAATTTGTATCAAGCAGCGTAAAAGGCCGCCCTGCTTTTTGCGCCATATCCCACTCAGCGCGGCTTAATAGCAGAAAAGATTCTCCATGATGAAAAGAAGGATTGAAAAATTTTACCGAGATTAACCAACTTGAAAGTTGTAATTGAGTGCTTTTATCTGGATTCAGTCCGTCAGGCTTTAGTGAAGCCAGTTCAACTTTTCCATTGGTCAATTCGGTTGTTACATTTGCGTTCAAGGAGGTTGCAAATCCATAATCAAGCTGATTATCCAGTAAATACTTTATATAGCCTTTCCTGACGGAATTTATATCCCGTCCTGCCATATTTTGAAGATTCAGATAACATTGCCCGCAAATGAACAAAATAATTCCCAAAATAACAGCCGCGCGCTTGAGATACCCGTAAAATTTTTCAGCATGTTCAAAGAAAATAGCGATAAGCGGAATGTATAACACCATAAAAGGTATGAAGAATCTGTCGGTAACATCTTCATCAACTAAAATAAAGATAAAAATATTGAAAATAGCTGAAACAATGAAAAAATACGGCGTAAATTGATATTCTGCGGATTGTAACATCGCGTTATTTTGAACCTTCTGCCGGCATGATTTTATAACCGCCCAAAATAAAAGAAATGTTGCTATTATCGCGATTACGCTGAATATGCCCTGGGCCGACAAAAGCGAACTTCCGGGAAAAAGCCCGAAAAATCCCGCGAAGCATACAAAACATTGACCAAGTTTTGGAAAGAAATCAACGTACAGATCAGTCAAACGCATATTTTCATGAGAATGAAAACTGTACCAAAAATGCAGAAGATAATTTGCCGCGAAACCTGCACAGCACACGACAAAACTATAACATGCCAAAAACAGGGGAAAGTTCTTTTTTTGCGCCGCTTTAAAATATAAATAAATACAGGTTATTAATAATGGAATATGGACGCAAAGCAAAGAGCGGATTCCCTGTATGCCGAGCATAAACGACAATGCGGTAAACAGGATAAAGTCAATCAATGCTGTTTTTGTCGTACCCATTTGACTGCTAAGTCTGATAAACAAGCCGAGACAGCAAAAAAACTGGACAATAAATAAAATGTAATAACCGCCAAACGTTACAATATTCCAATAAACTGTTGAGACGGGCGCGATTAAAAAAACACACGTAATAAATATCCATTTTGCCCGTATCTTCATTTGTTTGGCCATAAACAGATATGAAAAAATCAATGCCAAATTGTTGAGCAATATAGTAAGAGCGCGTATCAAAGCCCAGTTCTCATAACGCCCTAATAATTTAAAAAGCGGCATGATGAATATAGTTTGATATATTACGCGTATCTCCGTTGAATAATGCCAGTTGCGGCTGACAAAAGTATTTTCATCGGCCAACAGTTTTCCTAAAACCATTTCCGATGAATTATCATTGCTCAACCATTGCCATCCGTGCCGATATGAAAAAATACTGACATAAACCAGCAGAAATACGCATATTCCAACAGCCAAAGCAATAATCAATCGCGTATTTTTAGCGTCTTCCAAAAACTTAGAAACGGTTTTATAGAACAGACAGCAAAGAGCCATTACAAAAACCACAAGGCCGAAAAATGGCAGGGACAATAATGACCGCAAGCGGTTTTCAAAAACGCCGCTTGATGTTCCCTTGCGGGA
The DNA here is from genome assembly GCF_054786175.1 of Treponema sp. R8-4-B8. Taxonomy (NCBI): domain Bacteria; kingdom Pseudomonadati; phylum Spirochaetota; class Spirochaetia; order Treponematales; family Treponemataceae; genus Treponema; species Treponema sp. R8-4-B8. The sequence continues at coordinate 69,847 of NZ_BDHE01000486.1, read as the reverse complement.
AATACGCGAGTCAACAAATGAAAAAAGAGCGTTCTGTACCGGCGGAAGCAGCGGTATAATACAAATTATTATACACGCAAGTAAAAGTATTATTACTAACTTCCTTACCTTTGTTGAATGATAAATTCTGTCCAGTAAAACTTCAGGCGTTTCATTGTTCTTCATTTATTTTCTCCTGTATAAATAAAGTTTTTTCGACATGGTATCTGGGACGATGTTTTGCCTCCAAATATATTTTTCCTATGTATTCACCGACAATACCGAGGGAAAAAAGTATCAAGCCGCCTATTCCCCACAAGGAACAGGCTATACTTGCCCAACCAGATATTGTATGACAGGAGAAATACCTGACAAAAAAATACGCAATCATCGCAATACTGACGGCAAAAATTAAAACTCCCAGCAGAGTTATAAGGCGTAATGGCTTTACTGAAAATGAAGTAATGCCCTCCATGGCGAATTTAATCATCTTCTTCAACGGATATTTGCTTGTTCCAGCCATACGTTCAGCGCGAGTGTAATACTCAATGCACGTTTTGAATCCAAGCATGGGAATAAGGCCGCGTAAAAAAAGATTTACTTCGCCGTATTCCGCCAGCGCTTCAAGCGCTTTTTTTCCCATTAGGCGGAAATCGGCATGGTTATATACAACGTCCACGCCTAAAAAACGCATGAAACGGTAAAACCCCTGCGCCGTGGACCGTTTAAAAAAACTGTCTTTTTTCCGGTTTGAGCGGACACCGTATACAATTTCAAATCCTGCGCGGTATTTTTCCGTCATTTTGCAGATAACATCAATATCATCCTGTAAATCCGCGTCTATGGAAATAGCCGCGTCAACATGATTTTTAACCGCAAGCAATCCGCATAAAAGGGCGTTTTGATGCCCTCTGTTTCCCGATAATTTTATCCCGCTAAAAACAAATCTGTTTTCCGCATGAAATTTTTCTATCAAGCTCCATGTGTTATCGCTTGAGCCGTCGTCAACAAAAAGTAATGTCGATTTTTCATTTATAATTTGTTCAGATATAAGTTTCTGTAATATACCAGACAGTTTTTTCGCTGTTTCAGGCAATACTTCCTGTTCATTGTAACATGGGACAATAATTGCCAATACCGGTTTATTATAGTTTGTATCCATATATAAGCTACCTTATAATATTCTTTGAACCGTCATTCAAAACACTTTTAATTGTCCATTTCATGACAAGAACAACTGCTAACATTATTATTAAGCTAAGATAAAATAAACTGGCCTTATTCTCAAACAGAAAATTAAAATAGGTTGCACACGACGGTAAAATTATTAGCAATGATATATACCATCTTTTTGGAATTATTACCGCGTATAATACGGATGTTATTTCAGCTAAATAGAAATAACGCTCATGCATCTTGGGAAGGAAAAAAGGAATGATTAAAGCGCAAAAAAAGAACAAGGTAATATGTTCAATTGCAATCTGTTTGGAACTATCGCCGGGCGCATTGTTTTTTATCTTGTGAATGATCAATAGAAGCATTCCAAACATTATAGCAAGAGTTAATATAATACCTATTCTACTAAAAAGCATTACATCATTATTAGCTTTAAATAATGCAAACACAGACGGGGCATTATGTGTCAGTGCGTCAGCATAACTTGTCAGTTGCTTAAAATAAGCCCTTAGCATCTGGATATGCGCTCCAAATGGCAACCCAATTATAACAGTGGAAATAAATCCGGCAAAAAGATAAATTAATTTACTAAATACAAAATATTGTTCAAAATATAGAAATATAATGAATGGAAGTATAAACACAGCTTGCAGTTTTATTGATATTGCAACACCATAAAAAAAAGCGCTAATACGCTTTTGTTCTCAAGAAAATATAAGAGTGATAAAAATACAAATGCCGTATATATGCTTTCACATTGCGCCCAAATCCCGCTATTAAAAAACACTGTCGGGCACAGAAGAATGAGCGCATAGGCGGCTAAAGCGCGCAATTTATTATTATGTATATGTAAAACAATTTTTCCAATAGTAAATGCCAATAAAAAATCGAAAAGGCATGAAATAATTTTTACACAAGGAAGCCATAGGCTTTTGGGTAAAAATGATATAATGCTTAAAAAATAGTGATAAAAAGGAAAATAATCAGATTTTATGGTTGCAATACCAAAGAAATGCCCATTTTGAGACAGATGTTCAATCCATGGAATAATCCATGCTCTGTAATCAACAGAAGAAAATTGAAAGCCGGCTATTCGGATAAATAGCGCAATAATACTTATCCCTAAACATCCAACAATGAAATAATTTTTTCTAAAAAACTCTAAGACAGCATTTTCAAAATACAGAATAAAAAGAAAAATTCCAGACGCTATAATGCCCGCTATTGGTAAGGCGATCACAAGCGTTGATAATAGATTATTTTCATCGGCTGTTGGAATACGCGGACTATTTTTTTCAAAAAACTGCAAGCAAAAGAGCCGTAACTGCGGGGAAGCAATAATAAAAATACAACATATTGCTACAAATGAAAAAATAACAGTTAAAATAATTTTTTCAAATGAATATTTTTTATAAGACACTAATACCTCCTTAAATCGGTTTGTCATATCTATTTTCCATTTTTGCCTTTGAGAGAAACATACCGGGTATTATCCGCAGTCATCGTTTTGTACGCTCTTTGTATCCTTAAAAGCCCCTGCGCCGTTTTCAGCACCCCTTTTTGGTGATTAATGTTGAGTGCCTTAAACCCTTTGCTTAAGCGGGAAAGTTCCACATTGATCTGTTTTCTCATTCCTTCGTTTTTCATAAGAAATCTATAGAATCATAGTATAGATTTACAAGAAATCAGTCAAGGTTTTTACGAATATATAAAGAAAATATTGTTAAAAAGGGAGTTTTATTGTATTTTGAAGAAAGGTGATAAATGCAAGTTTCTATAAATACCCGAATAATGGCAGTCAGAAAAGCGTTGGGGCTGTCGCAACGGGCTTTTTGTCGGGGTATTTTTCTTTCTCAAGGTTTCTACGCTCAAATAGAAAGCGGGCTCAAAAAAGCCAACGAGCGCATCTACGAACTAATATCAACAAAATATAATGTTAACAAAGAATGGCTTTTGACAGGTAAATGGGAGATGTTTTCCGGTTTGGCTCCCGATGTTGATCTTGAACAACTGATTGAGATTTACAAGGAGATTGATCCCGCGTTTATAGAATATATTATGCTCCAGATAAAACAGCTTCTTGACGTTCAAAAGCGCAAAAAGAAAACGGAAAATAAAGAATAATAAATTCCCCTACTACTTTCCCCTTGCCACAGCGCTCTTAGCATGCCCTTCCAGCCCTTCGGCGCGGGCTAGCGTTTCCGCGGCGTTACGCGCTTTTTCAAAGCCTTCGCCTGGGGCGCAACGCAGCGTTGTTACGGTTTTTAAAAAGTGGCGCACGGACAGGCCGCCTGTAAAACGGGCGCTTGTTTTTGTGGGCAAGGTGTGGTTTATTCCGGCGGAATAATCGCCGATAACTTCCGCGCTGAACGCGCCTATAAAAAGCGAACCGTAATTTTTCAATTTGGGAATCCAACTGTCCGCGTCTGCGGTTTGGAGTTCAAGGTGTTCAGGCGCGATTTTGTTGGCTATTCGGATTGCCTCTTCCTGTGTTTCATAGACGATAATAAGGCCGCCTGCTTCTAATGAAGCGCGGGCAGTTTTTTCCGTCGGCAGAGTTTTAAGCCTTCTCTCTACTGCCGCGGCAATTTTTTCGGCAAACTCCTTGCTTGAAACCAACGCCATCGCGCGCGCGTCCGGGTCATGTTCAGCCTGACTTAGCATATCAGCCGCGGCAAGATCGGCCGCTTTTTCAATATCGCCGTCACAAGAGCGCCCGTCCGCGATGATAAAAACGTCAGTGGGGCCGGCGATAAAATCAATTCCCACTTCGCCAAACAACAGCTGCTTGGCAGTCGCGACAAATTTATTGCCTGGGCCGGCTATAACGTCAGCGCGAGGAACGGATTCAGTGCCAAGAGCGAGAGCGGCGATTGCTTGAGCGCCGCCTATAGCGAAGATACGGACATTGTTGTTATGCGTAATTTCAGACGCTATCATGGCGGCGGCAAGTATTTTTTTATCGGGGATGCCGTCTTGAGTCGGGGGTGAAGAGAGAATCACTTCTTCCACGCCGGCGCAAAAGGCGGGAATCATGCACATGAGGACTGAGGAAAAAAGAGGGAAACGCCCTCCGGGAACATAAATTGCCGCCCTTTGAACAGGGATAATACGCTGGCCTGTAACAAGCCCCGGCTCCATTTCAAATTCAAAATCGGCGAATTGTTCCCGCTGTTTTTCAGAAAAGCGTTTTATGTGCAGGGTGGCAAGCTCCATCGCGTCTATAAGAGCGCGGTCATTTTCACGTAACTGATCAAGAGCGCGTTTTGCTTCAGTTAGCGGAACTTCAAGCCGCTGAGGGGAAGATTTGTCAAACTTGGAAGCGTATTTTTTGACAGCCGCGTCCCCATTGGCGCGTACCTGTTTTATTATTTCCTTTACAACTTTTTCAGTCTTCGTGTCACAAGAGCGTTTTGTTTCATTTTTCCAATACGAATCAAACTCAGTACTTTGAATTATTTTCACGTTACGCCTCTTATAATCTTTTCACACGCTTCAATAAACGCGTCCATATCCTTGTCTGTTCCCATACTGACACGCAGGTAATCTTTTATTTTTTCCTTATTAAAATGCCTTACAAGTATTCCTTTTTCGCGTAACGCGGTAAAGAAGTCCGCTCCTTTTACGCGCGGCGGTTTTATAAAAAGAAAATTTGACTCTGATGGCAGAACGTTAAACCCAAGATCGCGTAAAGAATTCACTATCCGTTCCCTTGTGGCGGTGACATGAGTGTTTATTTCATCGTAGTATGCCGCGTCCCTAAGCGCCGCCGCCGCTCCCGCTAGGGCAATGCGGTCCATGGTGTACGAATTAAAGGAATCGCGGATTCGGCATAGGGCCTCTATCAATTTTTCATTGCCAATGGCAAAACCAGCCCTTAACCCGGCAAGAGACGCGGATTTTGAAAGCGTATGCACTGTCAGCAAATTTGGATGATCGTTGACACGCGGAACAGCCGATAAAGAGCCGAGTTTTGCGTCTTTCACGCCGCTAAAGGCGATATAAGCCTCATCTAAAATAAAAACTTTCCCTATTCCCATAAGATATTCAGCAAGAGATAAAATTTCTTCTAACGGCAGAGCGATTCCTGTCGGGGCGTTTGGATTTGGAAGGATAACTCCGCCTGACTTAACTTTATATTCATCAAGATTTATTGTAAAATCATCGCGTAACGGTATTAATTTGTACGGTATGTCCCAAAGATTGGCATAAACAGGGTAAAAACTGTAAGTAATGTCAGGGAACAGAATAGGCTGTATTTTTTCGCCATTTGTTCCGCTAACGCTCTCTTTTGCGGATTCAAAAAACGCGCCGAAAGCGAAGGCTAAAATTTCATCGGAGCCGTTGCCTGCAAATACCTGTTCCGTTTTAACGCCGTAACGCGCCGCCGCCGCTTCGCGAAATTCAGTACATTCAGGATCGGGATACAGGCGCAAGCTTTCATTTGCCGCTTTTTGAACGGCTTCTAAAACCTTAGGCGAAGGCGGATAGGGATTTTCGTTTGTATTAAGCTTAATGAATCTCCCGTCCTTAGGCTGTTCGCCCGGCACATACGGGGAAAGATTTTTAACGCGGGTATTCCAATATTCGCTCATAAAAACTTACTTTTTGTGCCTCCGATCAAGTTCGTCAAGTATTTCCTGAATACTCACTCCCGCTTTTGTCATCAGTACGGTCGTAAAATACAGAAGATCGGCGGCTTCCCAAATAATTTCTTCGCGGGTTTTTGCCTCGCATAATTCTTTCGCCTCTTCCATAATTTTTTCGCGCACAAGCTCGTCGTCAAGGGTTGCCGTATACGAACCCGGCGCGGGATTGCGAAAACGGTCCTGTATTATGTTCTGCAAAAATTGCAGCGTATAACTCCTGTTATTTGTAAAACACGACCACGCGCCGGTATGGCAAACTGAGCCTTCCGGCTCCGCAATGGCAAGAATCGCGTCATGATCGCAGTCCGTCCTTAGTCTGATTAGTTTTAACACATTGCCGGAATTTTCGCCTTTCATCCAAAGTTTGTTTCTTGTGCGGCTGTGAAAGCATACGTTGCCGCGCTTGAATGTTTCAGCTAACGCTTCTCTGTCGGTAAAGCCGGTCATTAAAATTTGGCCGTCGGGGGCTTGAACGATAATGGGAATGAGCAGTGAGGAATGAGCAGTGTGCAATAGAGGAGAATCAACGGATAATCGTGTTGCATCCGAAGGCGTTGCGGGGGGGACTCCCCCACTCCCTTTCTTCCAGTTAAGCGACACGATGAAAGCGTCCGCTAGGTTTATCTTTCCAGTGTATAACGCCATGCCTAGCTGAACGTCACAGCCGAGAGCGGCGATTTCTTCAACTTCAGCTAACGTTGATACTCCGCCGGCGACGGTAATCTGGCAGGAAACCGCTTCCCGCAATTTGCGTACCGGGGCAAGGTCGATACCCGTCATGGTGCCTTCGCGCTCTACGCAGGTAAACAAAAGTTCGCCCGCGAAAGGCTCGACTAATTTGGCCGCTTCAATAATATCTAGGCCTGTGGGGGTTTTCCAGCCGTCCACGACAATTTCTCCGGCGCGGGCGTCAACCGCGGCGATTAGCCTCTGCCGCCCGATTTTCTTCGACATGGTTTCAAGGAAGGGGATATTTACCGCAAACTCCCCGCCCGCGGCGCCCGCCCCTTTTTTTGCCTGATCGCGAAAAGCGCCTGAGCCGACGATTATTTTTCGCGCCCCAAGACTGACCAGTTCCTGCGCCTGCTGAGGCGTTTTTATGCCGCCGCCTACTCTGCACTCGGCTTTTCTAAGAAGAGGTTTTATCATTTCAAGGTTGGAACCTTTCCCCATCGCCGCGTCAAGATCTATGACAGCGACTTCGCCGTAGCGGTCGAATTCTTGCGCCAATTCAAGATGATTGTCCCGTTGCAGCACAAGTTCCTCGCCTTGTTTTAACTGAACGACTTTGCCGTTTTGTATGTCTATCGAAGCTATTACCATAACTTATTATATTGTAAAAATCGAGGAAGAATCAATGGTTAGTGAGCAGTGAGCAGTGAGCAGTTGTTTGGAAGATTATCTTACTTACCAGACTCACTACCTACTATCCACTAAAATATTTTCGTCTCTCATTCGTCTGCTAAGGTAGAGGAGAATTAATATGAGAAGAAATTTTAGATGGGTATTTGGCGGTATTTGCGCTATGCTGGCGATGGCCGCCGTATTCGGCGCGGTTATTATGCTGTTGTGGAACGCTCTTTTGCCGATGCTTTTTAGCTTTCCGCAGATTAGCTACTTGCAGGCGGCGGGGCTGCTCATTCTGGCGAGGCTGTTGTTTGGCGGCATAGGGGGGCATGGCGGACATAAGAGAGCGATGGGAGACGAGCGGCTTTTTCATGGGAACAAACTTCGTGAAAAGTGGATGAATATGAGCGAGGAAGAACGCAAAGAATTTATGGAAAAGGAAAAAGATTTTTTTAAGTTTCATAAAGGCTTTTCACGCTTTAACGGCTGTTTTGATGATGAAGAAACAAAACAGAATGACAAGTCCGGCGAAAAAAAGGATGATAGCGGTGAGTAATTCTGTCATAACCGTACAAAACCTGACCAAGCGTTACAAGGGCGCGCAAAAACCCGCCGTGGACGATATTAGTTTTTCTGTTGGAAAGGGCGAGTTCTTCGCGTTCCTTGGCGCTAACGGCGCGGGGAAAACGACGACTATTTCCATTCTGACAACGACGCTTTCAAAAACTTCAGGAGAGGTAAAAATCGGCGGGTTCGATATTGAGAAAGAGGCGAGGAAGGTGAGGGAAAAAATTGGCATCATATTTCAACAGCCAAGCCTTGACCCGCAGTTGACGGCGGAGCAGAATATCCGCTTTCACGCCTGCCTGTACGGAATGTGCGGATACCGTCCCGCGTTTCACCTAATGCCCGCCGCGTACCGCAAACGCGTAACTGAGCTTGCCGAAATTGTAGGAATACAGGACGCTCTTTTTAAGCCTATCAAAAAACTTTCTGGCGGTATGCAGAGAAAGCTGGAAATTATCCGCAGCCTTATCCATACGCCAGACGTGCTTTTTCTTGACGAGCCGACTCAAGGTTTGGACGCTGTAAGCAGGCGCGGGTTGTGGGAATACATTAATGAAACGCGAAACCGTTACGGAACAACGGTTTTCCTTACTACGCATTACATTGATGAAGCTGAGAACGTGGATACGGTATGCCTTATCAATAACGGAAAAATCGCCTCCTGCTGTCCGCCGCATGAATTAAAACAAAGTTTAATGCGGCATGAACTCATTCTGGACGCCGATGACAGGTTGGCGCTGACAAATGAGCTGTCCTCTCTTGGACTTCAGTTTTCGTTGAACGGTCGCGTTATTGTTCCCTACAAAGATTCAGCGCAGGAAATTATTTCTCGGATAAAGACAAAACTGACCGTGTTAAAAATACACGAACCTTCATTGGAAGACGCGTATATTGAATTTCTAACCAAACAAAAGGGGATATAGTATGAGCGAATTTGTTTTAACGCGAAAAAAATCGCGGCTGTTTAGGGAGTTAAACACTGTTTTAACCGTCATGGCTCGTGAAATAACGATATTTTTCAGATCGCCGGGAACCGCGATTATGAGTATCGCGATGCCTATTGTCTTAATGGGAATGATCGGCGGCAATTTAATGCAAAACATGGCTGGCGGGCTTGGCTTTCAATTTGGGCAATTTATGCTGGTGGGAATGTTAGTCAACATGCTGTTCATGATGACTACAATGGGCATGACTTCTCTTGTAGACGATCACGACATAGACTTTAATCAGGAAATGCTTGTCTCTCCCGTATCCCGTTATTCGATTGTAATAGGCAAAATACTAGGTTGCGGTTTCGCAGCGATTATGAGCATGGCGGGAACTCTTGTCGTCTCTCTTATAATGGGCATCACTCTGCCCGCCGGCAAACTGCTCTTGATTCTCGCCCTATCGCCGCTCATGTGCTTGTCAGGCGGGGCGTTGGCGATGATCATCATAGGTCTTATTAAAAATAAAAGAGCGGCAAATCTTGCCGTAATGCTCATTGTCATGCCGCAGATGTTTTTGTCCGGCGCTATTATCCCAATCAACAATTCATCGGGCGTTCTGTTAGTTTTAAACCGCGTAATGCCGATGACATACTGTTTAGACCTTGTTCGCGCCGTTGTTTACAGGGGTAATCCAGAGTATAATAGCGTTGTTATGTTTAATCCGTTAATTAATTTTATGGCAATTCTTTTGCTGACGGCAGTTTGCCTTGTTCTTGGCACTTTCTTCTTCGCGCGAAGCGAGAAAGACAGGTAACATTAATGGCGAAAAATTCTGTCTCGCAAACATTTAAAAGTTATCAGCAAAAACTGTTAAACTTCATTCGCAACCGGGTGAACCAGATTGAAGACGCGGAAGATATTTTACAAGATGTGTTCTATCAATTTAGCCGCGTTGATAATTTGATTCACCCGATAGAAAATATTTCCGCGTGGCTTTACCGCGCCGCCCGCAACAGAATAATTGATCATCATAAAAAGAAAAAAGACGAATCCTTACCCGCGTTATACGATGAGGACGGCGATGAGTACATTTTTGACGAAATAGCGGACATTATCTACGGCAAAGAAGCGACGCCTGAAACAGAAATGCTTCGCTCGCTGGTTTTTGAAGAGATACAAACCGCCCTTTCCGATCTGCCAAAAGAACAACGCGAAGTTTTTGAAATGACTGAACTGCTTGGTTACTCAGTAAAAGAAACCGCTGAAAAAACCAATGTTCCCGTCAACACCGTTCTTTCCCGCAAACATTACGCGGTAAAGTTCTTAAGAAAAAGACTTGAAGAATTGTACGTTGACGTTATGGGAATTTAACGCAAAATATTATTGAATAATTTCTGCCAATCTGATACAATAAATACTTACTAAGGAGAAGAAGTTTTATGAAAAAGAGTATTTTTATGTTATTTGCGGTTATTTTCACAACCAGCTTAGTGTTTTTTACGTCATGCGGCAAAAAGGACGCGGGGACGCTTACATGCGGGGTGACAGAATATGAGCCGATGAACTTTAGGGATGAAAGAGGCGATTGGACGGGTTTTGACACTGAACTTGCCATGCTTGTCGGAGAAAGGCTTGGCATGAAGGTGGCGTTTCAGGAAATAAATTGGGACAACAAATATCAGGAGCTTCAAGCCGGTTCTATAAACGCCATCTGGAATGGATTTACAGCTAACGCGTCTGAAGACGGCGTGCCAAGAAGCAACATGGTCGATTTCAGCTACAGTTATATGATAAATCAGCAAAGCATCGTCATCAAAGCCGACAGAGCGAAAGAGTTTAGGAGTATGGATGATTTAATTGGCAAGAAAGCCGCCTGTGAAAGCGGTTCAGCGGGAGAATCATTCGCAAAAGAATATTTAGAAGATGCAAACCTTATTACCGGTACGCCCGCGCAAATCAGCACTTTCCTTGAAGTCAAATCAGGATCCGTTGATTTCGCTGTTGTTGACATTCTTTTAGCGCGGAGGCTGGCGGGCTCGGGCGATTATTCCGATTTAACCATCGCGAACATTACCCTTGATCACGAAGTTTACGCCGTCGGTTTTAAGAAGGGAAGCCCTCTTACTCATAAAGTCAATAAAGCGTTGAAAGAGTTATACGACAATGGGAAAATGATGGAACTCGCGAAAAAATACAAGCTTGAAAACTCTCTCGTTCTTGATACTAAATTTAAGGGATAATTCCATTATATGGGATTTTCCGCGGTAACATTAAGGCTTTTAAGCGGTTTCCAAACCACATTCCTTATTTTTTCGCTGACCCTTTTATTCGCCCTTCCGCTCGGCCTGATTATCTCATTCGGCTCAATGTCAAAAGTCAGGCCTCTCAAATTTATTGTCAGAATAATTGTCTGGTGCGTCAGGGGCGTGCCTTTGATGCTTCAGATATTTATAGTGTTTTACGTGCCGGGGTTTGTCTTCGGCGCGCCGATTTCTTCAAGGATTAACGCCGCCATAATCGCGTTTTCAATTAACTACGCGTGTTATTTCAGCGAAATATTCCGAGGCGGCATTGAAAGTATTTCCGCAAGCCAATACGAAGCGGGACAAGTTTTGGGAATGACAAAAGCGCAGATTTTTTTCCGCGTTGTGCTGCTTCAAGTTATAAAGCGCATAACGGCTCCGATGTCAAACGAAGTTATTACGCTTGTGAAGGACACGGCCCTCGCGCGGGTAATCATGGTAGTGGAAATAATCAGGGTAGCGGAAACATTCGCCTCGACCAGAGCGATCATTTGGCCGTTGTTTTACACGGGCGCTTTTTATTTGTTGTTTGTCGGCCTCCTTACGCTGTTGTTTGGATACGTCGAACAAAAATTAAGTTATTTCAGGGCGTAAAAATGGCAATTCTTGAAGCGTATAACATCGCCAAACGTTTTGGCTCATCCGAAGTTTTGAATAACATCAGTTTTTCGCTTGACGAGGGCGAAGTTCTCGCCATTATCGGATCTTCAGGCAGTGGAAAAACAACTCTCTTGCGCTGTTTGAATTTTTTGGAAAAGCCCGACTTTGGCAGCGTCATAGTTCGCGGGGAAACGCTGATAGACTGCAAAGGCCATTCCCATTGGGACGAGTCCGAGATAAGGCAAAAACGCCGTCATTTCGGGCTTGTATTTCAGGCGTTCAATTTGTTTCCACAATACACCGCCTTTGAAAACATAACGCTTGCCCGCGAGTTGGAAGCGAAAAAAAGAGCGGATTACAAAAAAAACAGAAAAACCATTATCGAAGAAATACGCAAAGAGGGCATGGTTCTTCTTGAACAAATGGGTTTATCCGCGAAACGCGATTTATATCCCCACCAGCTATCGGGCGGCCAGCAGCAGCGCGTCGCCATCGCAAGGGCGTTGGCTTTAAAACCCGATATTTTATGTTTTGACGAGCCGACTTCCGCCCTTGATCCAGAATTAACAGGAGAAGTGTTAAAAGTAATCCGCGCTCTTGCGGAGAAAAACACGACGATGATAATTGTTACCCACGAAATGCAATTCGCGCGTCAGGTTGCCGACACGGTACTTTTTATGGACGAAGGCGTTATTGTCGAATACGGACGGCCTGAACTTCTTGATAATCCTTCCAGTGAGAGATTAAAGCGGTTTCTTGAGAGGTATTCTTAAAATTTTTGGGAAGACCTCACACCAAGATCACAAAGGAAGAGAAGAACACAAAGGGGGGAAGAGGGGGTGTATTGTATTGAATTGACGAATACCCATATTTGAGATATAATTAGGTATATAATATGACTATTATAAGGGGACGAATATGACAGCTATAATTAAACCGTCAAGCGACATTCGCAAGAATTATAACTCTGTCGCGGAAATATGCCGGACGCAAAAAGTACCTGTCTTTTTAACAAGGAACGGCAAAGGTGATATGGTCATTATGGATATTGAATCATACAATCGCAGGGAAGAAGACCTGGCTTTGGCTCAGCGTTTGGCCGCAGTTGAAATGGCGCGTGCGACAGGGACAAAAGATTTAACCCTTAATGAATTTGAACAAAATATGCGAAAGGCTATTGAAACAAAGAAAAAATGAAGAAATACAATATTCGTGTGGCACCTGCGGCAAATGATAGAATGGCCGGGCATTTTGAATTTCTTGCAAGAGTCAGCGAGAATGCCGCATATAAATTACTTGACAAACTTATCGAGGATATAAAATTACTTGAAACCAACCCTCAGATAAATCCATATTTGGACAGACCCTATATAGAACCTGGGAAGTATCGATACAAATTATCTTATGGCCGTTATCGGATTGTTTATCAAGTTATCAATGATACTGTATTTGTAGACGACATTCAGGATTGCCGTCAGGACGATGACAAGAGTTTGTTGAAATAAATCAAGATAAGGAAAAAGTGGTGTCGGTTACGCCGCGTGTTCTATACTGCGGCTGCAAGCCTCTCCCGTACCATTTCGCTGATTATTTGTGCCGGAGTTTTGTGATCGGCTATTGCTTTCGTTAAAAGGTAGTCTGCGGAAAGCTCATCAAGTCCAAAAAGCCGGGCCTCACGGCGGCTGACAAAACCAGTTCCGTTTGGACCAACTTTAGGTGTGTTCTTCGTCCAGTATTCATCAAGAGCTTCATACTCTTCCTCTGTTAAGTCCGGCATATATCCTCCTAATGATATAATAGCGCAATAAAAGCGTTTCGGCACGGCATGACATGAAACACTCGCACTGTGTCTTCATCCAGTTCGTTGTATAAAATCTCAATAAGATTAGCGTTGCGGTCAAAACCAATTATCAAATGTTTGTCCACTGCGCCTTCTTCCTCAAAAACAGCATCATATTTTTTGGTTTTGAACGCCCATCGAACATCCGCATCCGTATAACCATGCTTGAACGCCGATTTTGCATATTTGATAACAACGTCCATAATTAGACTATACATTCTGATAAAAAAAAAGGCAAGATATAATATACAATATGTAGGCTATACAAAAGAAAAAAGAAGAGTGAAAAGAGAAAAAAGCAAGAAGGAAACTTCTTTAACTTTTTTCTCTCTTCATTTTTCTTTCTTCTTTCGCACTCCGCTCCATGCCCACGCCTCCGCTCACTCCGTTCGCTACGGCTCGGGCATTTCGCTCCTTACTTGGCCTGTTAAACTAGGGGCGGACAAGCCGGAAGCCGATGCTGCCGCCCCGGCTGCTCGGGTAGCCGTAGTAGCTCCGGCACGCGGAACGCAGGTTCCCGGCTGAAAAGTCCCAGCCCCCGCCGCGTAACATGCGGTAAGCGCCGGTAGCCGCTCCCATAGGATCGGTCTGCGACCCACTTGTATAATCGCCAAACCAGTCCCAGCACCACTCATACACGTTCCCGTGCATATCGTACAATCCCCACGTGTTTGGCGAAAAACTTCCCACTGCCATTGTCTTTTTCCTGTAATTTCCTTTCGCGTTATTATTATTATGGATAGTTCCCATCGTAATTCGCCTGACTTGTTGTGACGTTGTTCCCGGTACTGAACGGCGTTGTAGTCCCCGCCCTGCAGGCGTATTCCCATTCAGCCTCCGTAGGCAGACGGTAACCGTTGGCGTTCTTATTCCATGTTACGTTATAACCATTTCTGGTATACGCAGGAGTTAATCCCTCCTTCTGGCTCCTCTTGTTGCAGTACTCTATCGCGTCATACCAGCTTACTTGTTCCACAGGCAGATTGTCACCTTTAAAATTACTAGGATTTGTCCCCATTATTTCCTTATATTCCTTCTGCGTAACCTCATACTTCCCCATGTAAAAACTGCTCACCGTCACCTGATGTTGAACTTCATAACTACTACGGCCTGGCTCATTGGTGGGACTGCCCATTGTGAAGGTTCCGCCTTGTATGAATACCATGCCGGCAGGGATGGACGCTGGTTGCTGTGCGGCGGCTGATTGCGTGGTTTGCGCAGGCTGTGTAGCAGTTTGCTGCGGCTGAGTAGTTTGCGCTGGCTGCGTAGCAGTCTGTTGCGGCTGTGTGGTTTGTACAGGTTGCGTAGTAGTCTGTTGCGGTTGAGTGGTTGTCGTCGTTGTCGCTACTTGCGGCTTGCCGCCGAGGTAGGCTTGACCCGCAAACTGGTTATAGACAGCAGGGCGCTGTTGGCTGCCGCTGGCACGGACTACGTCGCCCATTGTAAGACGGAAGACTTCGGCTACTTCAATGCCGGGGGTTTTTAGGCGTTCCAGTAAATGGCCGGTAAAAAGACCGTTCCTGCCTACGCCGTCAGATGCGGTGGAACCGGCGCTTGTCGCGTATACGATGATGCTGTCAGCTGGCTGGTTGTTTACAACTTGCAAACCACGGCTGCCGGAGCGCTTCCATGGAAAGGGGTTGTCTCTGCACGCGTCAAGGACTACCACATTCAATTCGTTTCCCGCTTCGTTCAGTTCGTCAAGCATTTCCTGCACGGAAATCGCCTGTCTGCGGAGAAAACTTTCACTTTGAATATTAGCGTCAACGGGTATCAGGTAATTCTCTCCATTGGACTGCACCCCGTGCCCCGCGTAAAAGAAAAAGCCATAAGAATTTTTCGACCCCTTCAGCTTTTTTTTAAGGTTCACAATCCCGTTTTCCATTTGGGACAAGTTCCCGTTCAGCACCTTCTCCACAGTAAATCCAAGCCCCTGAAGGGCGGCAGCTATGTCGTTAGCGTCATTCACAGGATTGTTGAGCTTTGTAATATTAGTATAAGCCCCGTTACCGATGACAAGAGCGTATTTCTGTTGGGCGAAAAGTCCCGCAGTAAGGAAAAACACCAATGTAATAAGAATAGCAAATTTTTTCATTGTATACTCCCTGAATATATAATAATATACCATGTTTTTAATAATAATTCAATGATCTCTGGCTCTTCTTTGTGATCTTTGTTTCTTCGTGATCTTTGTGTGAAATTTTATAGATAAATTTCTGCATTTGACACTTTTTTCTTTCGCGCTACCACCTCACGCAAACGCCCTTCCCCTCAGCGCATTTTTTAATCTCCCCAATAGTCGTTTTCCCAAAATGTAAAAGCGACGCTACCAGCGCGGCGTCCGCTCCCGGCGTTTCTTCGGGCGCGAGTCCTTGCGGCGCTTCCGCCGAAGCGGTACTGAGCAAAACTTCCGCTATTTGATCAAGCGTCCCTGCGCCGCCTGAGGCGATTACGGGGACGGGAACGGCGTTGAGTATTCGGCGGGTAAGTTCCAAATCGTAGCCGCCGCCAGTGCCGTCAGCGTCAATTGAGTTGAGTAATATTTCTCCAGCGCCAAGTTCTACGGCGCGGATTGCCCATTCGATAGCGTCAATACCCGTGTCGGTTCTGCCGCCGTGGGAATAGGCGTGCCAGCGCAGAGAGCCGCCGCCTTCGACGCGTTTCGCGTCTATCGAAAGCACGACACACTGGCTGCCGTAGGCGTTCGCCATTTCGCGTAACAATTCGGGGCGGCTGAGGGCGGAAGTGCAGACTGAAACTTTGTCCGCGCCTGAGTTCATCGCGTCGCGCATGTCGTCAATTACGCGGATGCCGCCGCCGACGCACAGGGGGATGAAAACTTCGGCGGCTACTTTACGCACAACGTCCAGTAATGTGGCGCGGCTTTTGTAAGAAGCGCCAATGTCAAGGAAAGTGAGTTCGTCCGCGCCGTCATCGTTGTATCGGCGGGCAAGTTCTCTTGGGTCGCCAGCGTCTTGTATGCCTTTAAATTTTACGCCCTTCACTACCCTTCCATCGTCAACGTCAAGGCATGGAATTATACGTTTTGCCTGCATTTATCCCTCCGCCCAATTTCGCAAAAGGGCAAGCCCCGCGGCGCCGGATTTTTCCGGGTGAAATTGCACCGCGGCTAACGCTCCGCGCTCAACGGCGCAGCAGTAGCGGACATAGTATTCGGTTTGCGCGGCGGTTACTGAATCGTCTGCGGGGTCGGCGTAGTATGAATGTATATAGTAGAAAAAACTGTTATCGGTTAAACCTCGGAAGATTTTTGATTCTTTTCGCGCGTTTGTCTGATTCCAGCCAATTTGCGGGACCTTGCGTCCGGGAAAACGCCGCACAGTTCCCGGAATTACCGAAAGCCCCTTCACTTCCCTGCCGTCAACAGGCGGGGCCTCTTGCGAAGTTTCAAATAACAACTGCAAACCGATACAGATTCCCAAAAAGGGTTTGTCCGCTTTTATCCATTCACATAACGCCTGCGCGTAACCTGACTTGTTAATCGACTCCATTGCTGTAGCGAAATGCCCGTCTCCTGGGAAAATAATTTTCTCAAACGGTGAAGTTGAAAGCGATAGTTCCTGCGGCCCAGCCGCGAACCGCGCGGGAATAGAAAGCCGCTTAAGGGCGTTCATAACAGAGCCAAGATTTCCCGCGCCGTAGTCAATTACGCCTAACACACGTATACTCCGGGAGAATCAAACAGGGATCCCTTGGTTGACGGGATTGAATCTTTTGCCCTCTCGTCAATTTCACAGGCGGCGCGCAGGGAGCGGGCGGCGGCTTTAAATAAAGCTTCAATCTTGTGGTGATCGCTTCTGCCGCGAAGAACCTCCAAATGCAGATTACAGCCCGCCGCGCTTACAAACCCCTGCCAAAAATCCTCGATTACGTCGGTTTGAAACTTATATTCTTTCCCGCCTTCCGTTGAAATTATAGGGGAACCCGCAAGTTGTCCGTCAAAAAACAGAAAAGGCCTGCCGCTCAAGTCAACAGCTGCGCGGGCAAGACATTCATCCATAGGAAAAAGACAGCTCCCGCTTCGAATAATGCCCCGTTTGTCACCTAACGCCTTAGCGAAACACTGGCCAAGAACAATCCCCGTATCCTCGACAAGATGATGCTGATCAACTTCAAGGTCTCCTTTCGCGCGTATTTCAATGTCGAATAACCCGTGACGCGCAAAAGTATTAAGCATGTGCCCCATAAATCCCAACGGATAATCAAACTTACCCGCACCTTTCCCATCAACATTCAATTTGATAAATATTTCAGTCTCTTTAGTTTTTCTCTCAATCTCCGCCATCCTATTCATCTTCCCACCCCCTATTCATCGCTAATTGTTCATTGCTAATTGCTAATTGCTCACTGCTCACTGCTCACTGCTCACTTCTCACTTCTCACTTCTCACTGTCACAACACCACTTTCCGTAAATCGTACTCCACAATATCAATCGCGCCAAGTTTTTTCAGTTTCGGAATAATATCGGGAACCTCATGTTTTTTAACGGCAATTTTTACCGCGAAACCGGCGTCACCATAAAGCGGGGCGACCGTGGGACTTCGCATCGCGGGAAGGCTTGCCAAAGATTCAAACTGCTCTTTGGGAATATTCATTTCAAGCATTACGCGATCACGCCCGTCAAGGACGGCGCTAAAAAGCATGGCAAGCTCGTCAATTCCGCGTTTTTTCTCCGCGTCGGCAAGAGCGGCTTTTGACGCGACAAAGCGCGTGGAAGATTCAAGCAAGGTCGCGATTATTTTTAAACCGTTGTCTTTGAGCGTCTGACCGGAAGAAGTGTTATCGATAATCATGTCCGCGTCATCCGGCGGAAAAACTTCCGTCGCGCCATAAGTGCGTAAAATTCGGTATTGATAGCCTGAAGATTTTAACCACTGCTGCGCGAGATTGACATATTCCGTGGCAACAACCAGTTTTTTAGAGCGCAATTTCGCCTCGTCATAGTCCTGCGGAACAGCGGCGACAATACGCACTTTGTCAAAACCAAGGTCTAAAACCTCCTGCACGTCCGCGCCGCTTTCGCGTATCCAGTCAATACCGGTAAAACCAGCGTCGTGGCTTCCAAGCTCCAAAAGCTCGCCTACGTTTTGGGGCTTCATGATTTTAGCGTCAAGCCAATCCGCTCCCAACGCGGGGCGGTAGGTGCGGTCGCTCAACGCGATGGGAAATCCCGCCTCGAAAAAGAGTCGGCTTACATTGTCAAAAATTCTTCCCTTGGGAATCAGTATCCTTAATTTTTCCATAATGACAGTTTAACTGAATTTAAAAGGAAATTCTACCACGCAAACTAAGTTAGTGAGTAGTGAGTAGTGGGTAGTGAATAGTGAAAGAGAAATTCTAAATACTATATACTACTCACTACTCACTAACTCACGGCTTCACCACCACAAACCCCGCCGCTCCGATGCTGAAATCCGTCTGCTCCTCCCATGACGCGAACAAACTGCCGTTTACCCGTCCTATTCCCGTATAAACAAATCCTTCGGGTAACGGTGGCAACGAGGGGTGTGTAAATACGGTTTCTTTGGGGGCGGAGCTAAAAAAAACATCTACCGATATTTCTTTGCCAGCCTGCTCGAAGTCGGCGGTACGGAACATTCGCACAAGAGCGGAAGAGCCTGTTCTTTTTGCCGCCCTGTAATAAATCAAACCGTCGCCGGCAAGACGGAGGGTGTCTATGTCCCAGCCGTCTTCAGGAGGGAATAGGGCGAAAAATGGAATATCCACGGGGAATGGAACGTTAGAATTCATATTGATTGACCATGTTCTCTGTCTGGGAAGAGGCGCGTCGGAAGCCAAGAAACGCTCGTCAAGATACAGAAGCGCCGTGGGATTGCCTTCATAGTAAATAAATCCCCCCGCCGTATACTGCCGCCAATACTCGCCGCCTGAAAAACGGTATATCGCTATATCCTGCGTACTTCCGCTAACGGGAGCCAGTCTTAAAAAACCGTCGAGGTTTACTACCATCACTACCCCATTGTCGGTTTCATGCAAAAAACGGATGTGGCTCGCGAGAGGCCACGGAACAAGCGCGACTGAAAAAGCGGCGTCTTCAATTGTTTCAATATGAACGGGGCCTTCGTCCGTCAGTTGAAACCAGAGCGGGTGTTTTCCGGGCTGTAAAATCGCCATTGGGTACGCGCCGTACCACACTATAGTATTGGAATCCTCGGCGGGCTTATTACGCGCGCAGGACATGAGAAAAATAATAAGCAATCCGATAATTATTTTTTTCAAATTAAATCCTCTGGGAAAGTTATTTTTTTATTCTCAGGCTCTCCGTAGATAACGGCTACTCGTCCGTTGAATCTGCCCCATATTTCAGCGTCGTCTGTAAATTCTTCCGTTTCTACGTTTGCCGCCTGTTTATGCGCGTCAAGAATTTCAGGAAACTTAAAAGCCTGCGGAGTTTGGGCGATTCCAGTATTGGTTCGTTTCAGGTGGGTTTTAATAAACACGGCGGACGCGCCGTTATCTGTCCGCGTTTCTAAGGGGGACTCGCATTCCTTTGGGGTATCTATCAGCGGCAGGAGCGGGATGACGGCGTTGTGTTTTTTTACCGCCGCGATAATATTTTCTATAAGCGAAGGGCTGACCCACGGTCTCGCGCCGTCATGGATTAGCGCGTAATCGGGGGAAAAATCCGCGAGGACGGAAAGAGCGTTAAAGACTGATCGTTGGCGCGTATTGCCGCCTGTAACAAAAAGGATTTTTGGTTTTTGACTTTCTAATAAATTCGCGGGTAACGCGGCGCGGGCGGCATTCTCGCCGTTTTCGGGGACGGAAATTACAATTACCCGCACGGACGGGACACAGGCAAAAGCGGTTACCGCGTTTCCAAGCGCCGTATTTCCATTACTCAATTTCTGATACTCTTTTTTACGCGCCGGTGAATCCTTTAGTTTCATTCTTGAAGACGCGCCGGCGGCACAGATAACTACCGCTATGTTTAACGCGGCATCCATAGTTATTCAACTTCCAGACGCTCTAAAATCAAGCTCTGAACGTCCTCTTTGGTTTTTTTAAGCGAAATCGTAATTTCATCTTCCAGCAATCTCATCGCGGAGTCAAAAAGTTTTCGCTCCTGAATAGGCAGTTCTTTAACCTTGCTGCGGTGGTACAATGAACGGACAATACTCGCTATATCCCTGATGCTTCCCTTCTTTAAAAGTTCAAGATTCATCTGATAACGCATCTTCCAGTCAGTGGGAATAGGATCGTAGTCCTCGCTTAATAAATCAAGCGCCTTATTCGCCTCATCTCTTGAAACGGTAGGACGAATCCCAAGCCCCGCGGCTTTATCAACCGGGACCATTATCGTCATATCCGTAACTTCAAGATAAATTATGTAATAAGGTATTTTTGAATCTTTAAACTTTTTTTGAATTATGGACTTTATTACCCCGACTCCCTGACTTGGGTAAACCACTTTCTGGTCAACTACAAATGATTTTGATTTACTCATTACTTTAATAATAGCATAAATAATAAAAACAGTCTACATAAAACGATAATTGACAATATCCTATAGCCATTTTATACTCAATCTTGGCGTTTTTTCCATATTATAATATATAATAATGCTACAAAAAACCAAAACAGGGGCAAATATGACCGAAATTCGAAGACTTATATCTGAAGAGATGCTTCAGTTATACAGATTGCATACTATCGTTTATAATCAACGAAAAGATTATACAAAAGAAGAAAATCAAAAAATCTATTCGCTGGAACATCCGGCAAATTGGGCATGGGGCGTTTTTGACGGGAAAAAACTTCTTGCCGGAATGTTCGAGATTGAATACCTTATGCGTTTTGACGGACACAGCGTAAAAATGTCAGGCATCGGGGGAGTTGGAACTCTGCCCGAAGCGCGTAAGGGCGGGCATATCAGGCGCATATTTGAAAATCTTCTGCCGCAGGCTTATGAAAAGGGAGTTATCTTTTCTAATCTGGCTCCATTCTCGCACGAATTCTACCGCAAGTTCGGCTATGAAATCGCGTGTAACAGAAATAAAGTAAGTATTTCAACATCGGATTTATACGATATAAAGCCTTATGGGGAGTTTATCCATATTCTTCCCGGAGATGACACCTCCCTTCTTTCGGAAGTTCATTCGGCATATATCGAAAATATAAATCACGGGATACTCAGGGATTATTGGCCGGATAACCGAGCGTGGAAACGTTTTACGGAAGAAGACCCGTGCGCGACAGGGACGTACCTTTATTTGTGGAAAGATGAAAACGGGAAGGCCAGAAGTTATATCAAATACCAGCATTTGCTTGAAGACGGCGAACATAATATGTCGGTAAAAGAACTTGCCTTTATTGACAAGAAGGGGCTTTACGGCGCGCTTGGCATAGTAGGCGGCCTTTCCGCCCAATATAGGAATTTTATTTGGCTCATGCCCACATTTATAGACCCGTTTGATTTTATAGGCGACGCGTATTCAATAGAACAGGAAACCAAGCCCAGAGACATGACAAGGGTGATTAATGTAAAAGCCGCGCTTGAACTGACGCGCCACCCTTGCGGCGAAGGCGAATATGTAATTGAAGTCGCGGATAAAAATATTTCAGCTAACAACGGAAAGTACCTTGTTCAATTCACGGATGATGACGCGAAAGTCTCGATGACCAAAAAAAACGCCGATTTATCCTGCGACATTCAAACTTTAAGCCAGCTTGTCACAGGTTACAGGACTCTTGAAAACGCTCTGTATTCAAGGCGGGAAGGGCTTGAAGTTCATGGTAATTTGGACACGTTAAAGCACGTATTTACATTAAGACCGCAACACGTAACGGAGTATTTTTAAAGATAAGTTACCGTTACAGTTTTAATATTTTCAGATATCGCGGTATTTACCCCCTTGACAAAACCGCTCTTTCAGGCTGATACTGCATATACCAAACTAATAACGGCGCCCGCAACCGTCACATTTGCGGATTTTTTATGCCTGTTTCACGGCCATAAGGCCTGTTGAACGGCGCATGGCTATCGTGTAATAGCCGAACTCTCCGGTAACCGTGAGGCCCGGGCGCTTTATTAGGCGTGGTAAGAGTTCGGCTTTTTTGCCGGATTACCAAGCGTATGGGGGCAAGGACATGGATATTGAACACCGGAATAATGTGAGCAGAGTTATTGACAGGCTTGAAGTATTGGAAAACCTTTTTGAATTTTACGGTTACGCCCGCGAAAAAACCGGGTTTAACGAAGATTCCATAAATGGCCTTTGCTTAATACTGCGCGACTGCGTTGCCGAACTTAGGAAGGCGGTGAAATAAAGAATTATTCTCAAATTTTCTCTCGCAAAGGCGCAAAGGACGCAAAGTTGTCGTTCGTAAACATAGCTTGGAGCATTCAAGATCCATCTTGTTCAACGATAATCTGACTAACAACAACACCTTCTTTCTTCCCTTTGCGTCCTTCGCGTCTTTGCGCCTTTGCGTGAGGAATAACCGATAAATTGCGCCTTGGCGCCGACGAGAGTTTTTTTCTCACTGGTCTCTGATCCCCATTATGACACCTAGTCAATGTACGTTATTCTTGCGGACTCCGGAAAAGCTTTCTCTCCAACTTTCGTTTTCCGTGAAAGAGTTACGTTGGTTAGTTTACTGTAACTGAACGCTCCTTCTCCAATAGTCTTTACAGAAGATGGTATAGATATACTGGTCATACCGCAAGAACTAAACGCATATTCTCCAATACTCGTTACAGAGGATGGTATAGACATGCTGGTTAGTTTAGTACACCCAGAGAATGCATCATCACCAATACTCGTAACAGAGGATGGTATGGTTACGCTTGTTAAGTTACTGCAATTATAGAATGTATAACTTCTAATAGTTGTTACAGAGGATGGTATAGTTACGCTTGTTAAACTTTTACAATAAAAAAACGCCTCAACTTCAATATTCGTTACCGAGGAGGGTATGGAATATGCCCCTTTTTTCCCGCGCGGGTATTGGACAAGGCTCTTAATATTTTTATCAAAAAGAACTCCGTCAATCCCGATAAAAGCGGAATTACGGCTGTCCACTGTAATACTGGTTAAGTTTTCACCGCCGCTAACAGCATTAGAACCAAGAGATGTTACAGAAGATGGTATATTTATACTTGTTAAATTATCGCAAGCAGCAAACGTGAATTCTCCAATAACCTTTATTGAAGGGGGTATTGTTATATTTATCAAACCACTACTTGTGAACGCCCTTTCACCTATTGCCGTTACCGAGGATGGTATGGTTATATTCGTTAAGTTTTTACATTCATAGAACGCATTTGCGCCTATTGCAATTACCGGCAAACCTTGAATCTTTTCCGGTATATGCACAGTCGCGGCGGTTCCTGTGTACTTGGTAATGGTTACGCTCTTGCCGCCGACGATCTCAAAGGCAAGCCCTTCTGGTATTGGCCGCTCTATGACTACCGTAACCGTCTGCCCTTGCCTTACCATAACGATTGGCGCTTTGACAATTACGCCATCGCTGTCTTTTACCGCCACTTCCGTGTTTCCGGTACTGACGTTGCTTATGGTTTCAGTTCCACCGGCCTTTATTCTCCTGCCAGTTCCTTGTCCGTCAATAAATATTTCCCCGGCAATTTCGGATTCTACGGTAACGCTGCCGCCTGTTACAGACGGTTGCTGCGTGGGCGAAGTTACCGGCTGCGCGGACGTGGCGGCGGTTTGCGGTTGCGCCGACTTGCTTACCGGAGCTATCGTGTAATCCTCTACCGTAAAATATCCGATCTTATACGGAAGTTGCTTGCCGTTTGTGCGGGTTCTGGTGTCATTGGCTATTTGTATAAAAAGATTGTCAAAACTTTTTGCCGTTGCTATATTGCTTAAAAATGCGGCGCAAAAGGGGCTGTTCCTGTCACCGGGTTTTCCGTCGTCGGCGGTTTGTCCCGCTCTTGTTGAATACGCTATTACATTTCCGACTACGGAGTCCGAAGCGACAACCGCCAAACCTCTGCCGCTGACAGCGCGCGAGCCGGGGATAAAATCGTTGCGGCACGCGTCTATAACAAGAAGATTCGCCTTGTTTTTAACCCTGTCAAAACGTTCTACAAGTTCATCCACACTGTATGAACCTCTTTTAATGGAATTGTCATTTCGCGGATCAACATCAACGGCAAGCAGGTAATGTTTATTGGCTATGTTTACGCCATGCCCGGCAAACCAGAAAAACCCTTCGCTTTCCCTGTTGGTATCCAGCTTTATCAAGAATTGATCAATGGCTTCTTCAAGATCGGCGATGGTTGTATTTGTTTTTAAAACGGTTTCATAGCCCAATGTTTTTAGAGAAGCCGAAACGTCAGTAGCGTCATTGACGGGCGTTGATAACGCTGTAATACCGTTCTTATAGCTATTGTTGCCGATAACTAGCGCGTAACGGTTTCCCGTCTGCGCCCACGCGGACACCGCAAGAACCGAAAACACGGCCATAAACAAAAACTTGAATATTTTTGGCAAATTCATAAAAAACCTCCATTAATAAGGACAAGTCCCCATCTTCTGCTCATTGCTAATTCCTAATTCCTAATTCCTCATTGCTTCACTTTCCAACAAAGTAATTTCTCACTTCCTTCTCAATCATAGAATTGGGAATCAGCGCCGGTTTTTCGCTGATACTGACTGTAATACGGTCGGCTACGCTGTACTGACCAGCTATACCGCTGACTTTGAAATTGCCCTGCTGTGAATTGCCGGAAAAAGTTCCGCCTCTGGATTCAATGCCGGAACGCAGCGACTGTAACGCTTGGTTTATATTTTTTGGCTTATCAATTAAAAAATTATAACCGGCGCTTCTTGTTCGCGAACCAAGCTGGTTGCCGCTGTAACGTAATTTTACCGTAACCGTATTTCCGCTGACATTGTATACGCCCTCTGTTCCGCTGACCTTAAACGTACCTTCCCGTTCATTTCCGTTAAAAGTTCCGCCCTGCTTCTGTATTTCAGCACGTATGCTTTGTATCGCTTCCGTCATATTCGCCGGTTTCGCGTAAGTATAAATTTCATCATAATAAGTGCCGGGAAGGCTTGTAAAATTAAAACTTACGGTGACTGTCTCCAATGGCTGTCCGCTTTGCTGAGTCTGCACTCCTAAACCGCGGCTGACGCTTAACACTACGTCGCGAGTTGCCGATCTGATTTGCACATACTCAGCTTCAATATTGGCAAACTGCCGCGTGGAGGCCACTACCAGAACAGTATCCTGCCCAAAAGGCGACTCTATGTTATAGCGTGTATTGCCTTCAGGAATGATTCTTATATTATTTGCTTTTAAAAAGTTATTCGTGTTTTGAGCGTTAGGATAAATCATCTGCATTTTTTTATCAATATCAATATGATAAACCTTAAAATAACAATCCTGACTTGATTCAAGGTTAATTTTAAGTTCATCGCCGTCAATATAAGTATTAGTATCTGAATTTGGCCATGCCCTGATTATCAAGGCGGGATTATTAGGGGTATTAGTTGATGAAGTTGAAACAGCGGCAGCCGGCGGCGTAAATATTTGTTCCTGTTCTTTCGCCTCTTGGGGAGATTTTATATTTTCAGGCAGAATTTCATACCCCGCTTTTTTTAATTCAGCTAACGAGAGGGTAAATTGCTGAGAAGCAAGCCTTACGCCGTTTGAATCTGAAACTAATTCCAGCGTAACTGTCACATTATCGCCTGTTACGGTATAATTACCGGAAATAGTCCCCTTAGGCGGCCCGCCCGGGCGCGTTGACGAAAGACTGCGGCTCTTCGCTATTACGCGAAATAAATCGTTATTAGTAGCGTAATGATTAACTTTTCCTGCAAGCAAGCGGGAAAACTCACTTGGAGTTTCCGTGCCATCCAGCGTGATTGTTCCTATACTCACTTCAAGAAGAACATTAAGCCGCGAAGCGAGGTTATTTACCGCGTCACGCGTTAAATTATCAATTTGCTGGGCTGGAAGAAACATTATACAGATAAAAACCAGACATAAAAATAATAATCCTTTTTTCATTTTTGTAACTCCTTTATTAGTTTTCCGTATGAATTTATCCGCGCGATCATATATGGCTTATCATAATAATCATTTACTCCTGACAGCGTAATTACAAAACCATAATCAGGGGCGGGTTTAATCGCGGTAACAAGGGCTGTCTTATCCAACAAAGCATCCGAAAGCTCCTCACGCCAAAGAAGCGAACCTTTTTCAACATCTACCGCGTCAATAAAAGGAACGCCGCCGTTTCCTGCTTCATTTTTGGCGCGTAATGTTCCGGTAAGAATAATCCTGTTATAAGAAGCGTCAAACAGCGCGTCCTGATAATATGAATGGGAAGCGGGCTGGGAAACGACCAGTTTGACATTTGGGCCGTATTTAACAAGGATCGCGTAACTTTCATTTCCTATTTGTTCGTCTCCCGCAAGGTAACAGGAACCGTTTGAATCCGTTACTATTTTGTTAAACGTCATATTTTTAAATGAGGCGTCTATTTTTTGTATTTTGCCGTCGTTGCTGATTTCGGCGATATATGAAGCTTTAACTGGATTACCCAATAAATCAAAACTTAAAATTTCACCTGAGACAATCCAACTGTTTTTAGCGTAAACGGCCGCTGTTATGTTTCCGCATTTTACTCCTGACGCTTTCCCGTCAAAATCGCTTCCGGTCAATTCCCATAAAACAGTCAACCGTGAACCTTCATCGCGCACTTGTCTTGCATAGGCCTTGTAACCCTGCGTGGAATTTTCAGCGCCGCCGCCTGCAAGCAGCCAATTTACATTATCCTTTTGAGCGGCAGTCGTATAATAAGCCGATCTGCAATCCCTTTTAACGGAAGGCTCAAGAATAGATTTTATAGCGCCGTTTTTATCATATATACGCGCTATTGGCTTGTGGTCGCCGTTTGCCAATTCTTCGAATCCCGCCGTAAAAAAACCGTCTCCCGCTGACGATGTAAAGCGTATGTCAAAACTATCCCTTGCGGAAACCGATCCTTTCGCGTTACCTGAAGAATCATAAATATTGCGGATAATCTCTTTATCAGTTGAAGCGAATAAGCATATTTCATTATCAGAAGTCACAAGCCGCATCGGTCCGGCGGCGTTAGGTATTATTTTTGCCCACGCGTTTTCCCCCGCGCGGTGCAGGGGGCGGGCATCGGTCAAGGTTACTCCTGATTCCTCAAAAACAAACGAATAAATAAAACCTGCCTGATATGCCATTTCTCCAAAGCTGATATTAACCGGATTTAAACGCAAATTTTGCAAATCACGCGGATTCTCGCGGAAAATCATTGTCTCATTTATATTAATGTTGCTTTTTGACTCAGAAAAATTTATGCCCGTCATCTGATTGCGGCTGACGTTACGTGATAACGAAACGCCGCCAGTTTTATTATTATGATGAGTAAAAATAATATATACCGGGGCATACGACAGCGAATTATCAATTAATGGCGGAGCGAGTATTTCAATTTCCTGCCGCGCTATTTTATTGTCAATTCGATAATAAAAATCCGCGTCTTTGGGTTTTAGCCGCGATAAGGAATAAGAGCCTGTTAGGGGAACGTCAAACAACGGATAATAATCTTCCGCAGACTCGAATGTATTTGGAACATTCAAGGAAGAGCCGGGTTTTATAGAGCCAACGTCTATTCGCCCCGTACCTCTGACCAGATGAACGGTAAAATTTGTTTTATTTGTAAAAACTATAATCCCCGTTTTCGCCGCGGAAGAATCATCAGTTATCTGTTTTCCAGTTGTAACGCAGGCGGAAAGAACGATGACAAAACAGGCTGAAAACAGCCGCCGTAAAAAACACGGCGGCTTATTAAAAAAAATCTTCATTATTCGTTGAGCAAGCTTAAAGCCAGAGCGCTGGTGTCGGATTTACCAAGCTTTTCGATTTTTGGTATCGCTCCCTGCCGTATGCGGACCTGATATGTATATTCGGCTTCATATTTATATTCCGGAATATCCATAACATTCGCCTGACCAAGACCGGCGTCAATTTTTAAACCGCCAATTGTCAGACTTGCCTGTTTTTGAAGGTTTAATTCATAAGTTTCCGAACCCGGGTTGATCATAGTGGTTCCGTTTTGATTGGTTTTGCGGCTTGATCCCTGCAATAAATACACGCCCCTGTTGGTTTCATTAGTTACGATTAACGTCGCGAACGGAGAAAATAAATTAGCCGGAGTGGTATCAAAATTTACGACAGGAGCGTCAACGCCCGGGCGTGGAATAATTGGCATCATTGGAATTCCGTCAAATAATGACTTTGCGGTAATACTGCGTATGCCCATTGTTGTTCTGTCGTAATACTGATAAACCGGGAAAAAAGTATAACCGTCGGGATTAAAATCCATGTAAACTTTTTTATTTCTTTCCAAAGGCGCTAAAGTCGTCAGCGTCGGACCTGTAGGATTGTCAATGCGGATCTGCATGGCCATACTAGTATCATTTTGAATAGTTATAACCGCGTTACCGCCTAAAAACTTTTGAATGTTAATGCTGATAGGACGAGGATCGTTTTTATCAAAAACTACAAGGCTCGCGAAAACAATATCATCGCTATTAAGCCCGCTGCCTTTATTGCGGTATATTGATTCCTTTACCGCGCGCAATAGGAAAGTCCCGCTTGGTTCCATAAGCTTACTGGAAAAATCAACGCGTCTGGATGATAGTTTACGCACGCCGCCGAGGATATTTCGGTTATTGATGCTTCCCGCGAATAAAATTAAATCTTCGTTCACATCATTCTGAACCGTCAGATAACCTGCCGCGTCATTATCCCATTTAACATCAACTTTTCCAGCCTGTTTCGCGCTGGAATCCTGCGATCCTGATTTTGGCCCTCCGGCGCAGACTGACAATACAGGCAGTATAAGAATTACCGCCAACACGCCCAATGCTTGTTTCACTTTCATGTAAAACTCCTTAAATTTATTTAACAGCCGCATACGCGGCAATGTTGAAAAATTAAAACGCTCATAATCCCAACGCAAGCCTAAATCCGATACTTGAATCTCCGCCGCCGTCAGGAGGAGCGCTATACCTGTACGCGGAACGCAAATGCGGCAGATTGCTCATCCATGATCCGCCGCGGTACACGCGTTTTGTTCCCGACGCCGCGCCGTCGGGGTCTTCCTGCACGTCACTTTTATAAACTCCGTACCAGTCCCAGCACCATTCAAACACGTTCCCGTGCATGTCGTATAACCCCCACGGGTTAGGCGCGAAACTTCCCACTGCCGTCGTTCTCTGCCTGTCTTCTCCCTGCACGTTGCTGTCATAAGGATTCGCGCCGGTAAAATTCGCCTGATTTGTATTGATGCTTCTTCCGGTGCTAAATGGCGTAACAGTTCCGGCGCGGCAGGCATATTCCCACTGGGCTTCCGTCGGCAGACGGTAACCGTTAGCGTTACGATCCAGTTTTACCGTCAATTTGTCCTTTGTTTTTTCTATTAAATACGCCGGATTAAGCCCGTCATGCTGGCTTTTTTTATTGCAGTACTCTACCGCGTCGAACCAGTCCACCTGCTCCACAGGCAAATTAGCCCCTTTAAAATAGCTGGGATTTTTCCCCATAATTCGCTCATATTCCCCCTGCGTAACCGGATACTTAGCCATGTAAAAAGAACTGACCGTTACCGTATGCTGCGGGCTTTCTTCATTTATACGCCCCTGTTCGCTTGCCGGGCTTCCCATAGTAAACGTCCCGCCGTTAATCAGCGCGAAACCAACAGGGATTTTACTTTCAGGTTGATCCGCTGCTTGAACATCAGGCGATGATTGCGCGGTTTGGCTCGTGGTTTCCTCGGCATTATTCGCCGTATTTACAACATCAGTTTTGGTTACCGCAGTTTCTTTTGCCGCGCTATCCGTACCGGATTTTATAACTTTCTGTTGTTCATCTGAGTTTGAAGTAATGTTACCGATATTTTCTTCTTGTGTGGTTGAAGAAGAATTTTCGTTCTTTTTACAAGCAGAAAAGATCGTTATAAGAATAAAAATTGTTAGGTGAAAATATTTTACATAACGCCTCTTCATTTTTTTGCCTCTCATTTTTTTGCTCACCGCTTATGCGGCGGTTATTGCTTTCTGCTATCTAATCACTACCCACTAACTACTTCCCTAATTGGAACGCACAAGCCGGAAGCCAAGTCCACTGCTCTGGGTGTTCGGGGAGCCTTTGTACCGACTAGCTGAACGCATGTACCCGGTGCCGTTTGCCCAACCCCCGCCACGATCCACACGGTCAGTCCCAGAGGACGCCCCCATAGGATCGGTTTGCGACCCGCTTGAATAATTGTCATACCAGTCCCAACACCACTCCCATACGTTCCCGTGCATATCATACAATCCCCACGCATTGGCGAGCTTTTGTCCTACAGGGTGAGTCTTACTATCGCTGTTTGCGGAGTACCAACCGGTGTTATCGTTTATGACCGTTCCGGTATTATATGCGGTAGTTGTCCCCGCTCTACAGGCGTATTCCCATTCAGCTTCCGTAGGCAACCGGTAGCCGTTGGCGTTTTTATTCAATGTTACATTGTTTCCATTTATCGTATATGCGGGCGTTAATTTTTCCTGTGCGCTTAACCAGTTGCAATACTGTATAGCGTCATTCCAACTTACCAGTACCACCGGATGATTTTCTTCTTGACTGAAATATGGATTCTTCCAGTTCGCGTCCGATTTATTTTCCCAATTATAGTCTTCTAAAATAAAACCGCCCCATCCATCTTTTTCAGCATCAGTACGGTATCCTGTCGCGTTGATAAAACGGCGAAATTCACCTACCGTTACCTCGTACTTCCCCATATAAAAACCGCTTACCGTTACCTGATGCTGTGGGCCTTCATTACTATCACGGCTTGGCTCATTTGCGGGACTGCCCATCTTGAAAGTTCCGCCTTGTATGTATACCATGCCAGCTGGTATAGGGCGTTCAATTACAGCTTTAACAGTCTGCCCCTGCCTTACCATTACCGTCTGGGACGCTTTGGTAATTTTGCCGTCGCTGTCTTTTACCGCTACTTCGGTGTATCCAGTGCTGACATTGCTTATGGTTACGCTTCCGCCAGCTTTTATTCTCCTACCCGTCCCTTGTCCGTCTATAATTATCTCTCCGGCAATTTCAGATTCTATGGTAATGCTACCGCCCGTTACGGTTGGCTGCGATTGGGTTGGCGCTGTTGTTTGCGATTGTGTTGCCGCTGTTGGCTACGCGGTCTGCCTCCTGAAAAAAATAAAAGTCGCCCCCTCCTGATGGTTAGCGGCGTTTAACGTTCCGTATAATGGAGTGGTACTCCGCACGGAAAGCCGCACGTCGTTGTATATGCCGAATGGATCCAGTAAAGGGGCAGTGTTTTTACGCAAACAGTTCTTTATCGCTTCTGAGAATTCAGACTGGTCGGGTACTGTTTCACTGGAACCGGAAGTCAGCACTTGGCGGCTGGTAAGCGCGTAAGCCTTGCGGTAATAGGCATTGTCAATTTGCGGCAGAGAAGAGCGGCTGGTATTGAGAATGTCACCGGAAAAACAGGAATCTGAAACCATAAATACATGGATAGTTTTAAAGCGGGAAATATAACCGCGTATCTGACTGTTGGGCAGCCAGTTTTCCATAGAATATACGTCGGTTCCACCGTCAACGGGAATCCAAAACCCGATCCCCGATCCTTCATCCAAGTGTCCGTGTCCGGCATAGTAAATAAATAAGGAATCATGTATGTCAAGTTTGGTCTGTAAATCCACGAAGGTTTTTGTAATATTCGCCCTAGTCGCCTGTTGGTTATAGAGTTCTATTACTTCGTCAATATAATACTGCTGTTTTAATATATCCCGAATTTCACGCGCGTCCGCCACAGGTTTTTTCAACGCCGGCCATGAGCGGTAAGCGTCTATGGCAATAAACAACGCGTACTGTTTACCTATTGCCGCAGACGTTCCCAAATTCTCCGCGGCGACAACCAAAAGCCCCCGATCCTGCGCGTATAATCCCGTATAAGACAAAATAGCGAAGAAAACGGCCCAATAAGCAAGAAATATCCGTCTCATGTCTATCCCCTGTAAATTAATTATGCTATATAGCATTATTATCACTTATTTATGAATAATGTCAAGGGGTATTTATAAAATTTGTCTCCTTTTATTACTCCTGTTTAATAAAACTCAAAATCAAAGATTTTAATGAAAGATAGGCCGGTTCCGTCCATATTATCTTGTCTTTCAATCGCAATTCCTGTTACAAAATATTTATTAAACTCTATTTTCTTTCCCCAATCGGGTTGTTTTAAATTACGGAAAGGAACATCAACGGCGGTAACTCTTCCGTTTTGGGTTGATATTGTCATTCTATGAAAGGCGCTGTCCGTAACAGTACTTAACGCTAAATAGACCAGCCATTTTTTTCCATCGCCCAATACTTTAAAACGCGCCCCGTTGGCGTTTTTTAATTTCAGAACAAAATTATTATTATAATTTAAAACGCCTGCCCATCTTGGTTTTCCTGCGGCAAGATTTATATTAACAGTTAAAACATCCCATTCTCTGCCGTCAATTTGTTCTTTTTCAATACTATAAGATGAACTTGACTTATCGTCACAATTTACTCCCCATCCCGCGGTTCTTGAAATAAATTCATTGGAATTTGACGTTGAACTTGTTTGCGCGGCAGGCGTGGAAGCGGGAGCGGGTTGCGTTACTGCCGGCGTTGTCGCAGCGGGTTGCGTTGCCGGCGTTGAAGCAGATGGTTGCGTTGCCGCGGCGACTTGCGGTTTGCTTCCAAAATACGCGGTATCAAAAAATTGGTTGTATACGGCAGGTATCTGCGTCCTGTTGCTCGCGCGCGCCACATCCGCGCCGGTGCGTTTAAATACTTCATCTACCGCGAGTCCCGGCGTTTTTAAATTGTTCAAAAGGTAGGTGGTAAAAAGACCGTTTCTGCCTACTCCGTCCGCGGCGGTGGAACCAGCGCTTGTGGCAAACACGATAATGCTGTCCGCTGGCTGGTTGCTCACTACGGAAAGCCCCCTTGTGCCGCTCCTTTTCCACGCGAAGGGATTGTCACGGCAAGCGTCCAGCACTACCACATTGAGCGCGTTATTCGCTTCGTTAAGTTCAGCCAACGCCCATTGGACGGAAACCGCCCTGTCGCGCAGGGAGTTTTCGCTGGGTATATTCGCCCCGACAGGAATTAAATAGTTCTCTCCGCCGGATTGCACTCCGTGGCCCGCGTAAAAGAAAAAACCGTAAGCGTCGTTTGAGACCGAAAGGCGGTTTTTAAGCCGCATAATTGCGCTTTCCATTTGGTCAAGAGTCGCGTCAAGAACTTTGTCCACGGTAAAACCAAGCCCCTGCAAGGCGGCGGCCACATCGTTGGCGTCGTTTACAGGATTAGCGAGTTTTGTCATTCCAGAACCGGTATAACCCCCATTGCCGATAACAAGAGCGTACTTTTGTTGGGCAAAAATACCAGTTGAAGAAAAAATCATCAAAAAAACAACAAAAAAAGTATAAAATATTCGTTTCATGTCTAGCCCCCTATTAATTTATTATGCTTTATAGCATTATTATCATTTTTTTATGAATAACGTCAATGGGTGTTATAATGATTTTCTCCTTTGTCTAATAAAATGCTATACAGCATTATGATTATTCACATTATAGAAAATAAAATATTTATTTATGCTGTTTAGCTGTATGTTACTGTAAATGGGATTTAAAGAGAATTTAAAGTCTGAATTAGCTTATAAAAACATGATGATAAAGGAGCTTGCCGCCAAAACAGGCATAAGCCGGCATACTCTGGATAATTATTTTAATGTTCGTGAACATACTCCTACCCTTGAAGCGGCCATTAAAATCGCCCAAGCTTTGGATGTTTCGGTAGAATATCTTGTGACAGGCAAAGAATCTCCACACTCGAATATTCCCATGAAAAGCGAAACCCGTAATCTTCTGCAAAATTACAATCTGTTGAATACGGAAGACCGTAAAATAATAACTGAACTTGTAGAATTACTAAAAAAACACCGACGTAAAAATCAACCTTAATATAACAACTTGATGTTTTTTAATTGTATGATAAAATACTCTTTAACAAGTAAGTACTGATAACGCTTTTCAGAATTAAGGAGGCGCTTATGAAAAAATTATTCAGGTTATTAGGCATTATCGCTATTGCGGTTATTATCGGATTCTCAATCACAACTTGCGGCAGCAATGGTAACAATAATAATAACAATTTTACCGATGATACCGATCCTTCAGCTATACCGCAAACCCCGCCCGCTCCTAAAGGGCCGTCCGCGCCTGTGGAGTTCAACGACATTACCGCCGCGCAATTAGTCGCGGATATCAAAGTCGGCTGGAATTTAGGCAACACGCTTGACGCGACTAATTTATCTTGGCTTGGCGCGGGGCCGAGTGTTTCCGATCTTGAGAAAGCATGGGGTAATCCCGTTACTACCAAAGCGAATATCACTGCGATAAAGAACGCCGGTTTTAACGCGATTAGAATTCCCGTTTCGTGGACAAAATGCGCCGACTCCTCTAATTATAAAATTCGCGCTAACTGGATGGCGAGAGTTACCGAAATTGTCAATTACGCGGTTGAAAACGATATGTATATTGTGCTTAACACCCACCATGACGAGGGCGTATTTAAATTTACAAACGCTAATAAAGCCGCGTCGATAAACGCGTTCAGGAAAATATGGGGACAGATTGCCTATAATTTCCAAAATTACGGCGAAAAACTTATTTTTGAAGGTTTAAACGAACCTCGGACTATCGGCAGTTCGGGTGAGTGGAACGGCGGAACCGCCGAAGAACGAACCAACCTGAATGAACATTATAAAGTTTTTGTAGAAACGGTACGCTCTTGCGGCGGCAATAACGACAGGCGTTTTCTGGTTTTAAATACCTATGGCGCTTCAGGCTTGGCGGTGGCGATGAACGATTTAGCCATCCCTACTGATACCGCGCAAAATAAAATTATCGCCTCTTACCACGCCTATGAGCCGTACAATTTCGCCTTAAATAAAAACAGCACGGTAAAAACATGGAGCCAGAGTAATTCATCGGACACTTCTCCCATTACTGACAGGATTGACAGGGCTTACGATTTATTTGTGAAAAAAGGCATACCCGTCATAATAGGCGAATTCGGCGCCCTTGATAAAACCAATGAACCGGCAAGAGCTGAGTGGGTTGAGTATTATGTGAAAGCCGCCTTGGAAAAAGGCATCAAATGCTTCTGGTGGGACGACGGCGGTGATTTAAGATTATTCAACAGAAGAACCAACACCTTCTATTTCCCGCAAATAAAAGACGGCTTATTGCGAGGCGCAGGAATAATCCCCTAAATCCCCCCTCTTCCCTCTTTCTTCTCTTTTCTTTTTTCTCTCTTCTTTCATTTTTCTCCCCTCTTCTCTTCTTCGTGATCTTCTCTTCCTTTGTGCCCTTTGTGTGAAAATTTTTCGAATAATTTTCATTTTTCGGTCAAGCGCCACGCATCTGCACACCCATATAGAGTATTATGAAAAACAATGAAAAAAAGGCTTTTGCAGGCGTTCCCCTTGAAGAGCGCCCGCGGGAAAAATTAAAGCTCAAAGGGCCGGCTGCCCTTTCCGATCAGGAATTGCTGGCTATTCTGCTTGGAACCGGAATTTCGGGGAAAAATGTAAAAATTCTCGCAAATGATTTGTGCAGATTTTTGGACCAGTGCAAGGACATTCCCTCCGTAAAAGAAATTTCCAGTTTATCGGGTATCGGCAAGGCCAAGGCAAGCGCTATCGCCGCAATGCTGGAATATGGCAGAAGACGCTACGGGTCTTTTTCCATGCGGATTAAAAAACCGATAGACATTTTCACGCTTGTGCGGCACTATGCCGACCGCAAACAGGAGAGGTTTATCAGTCTTTCGCTGAACGGCGCCCACGAAGTGCTTGCAGTGCGGATTGTCACCATCGGACTTGTAAATAAAACAATTGTCCATCCCCGTGAAGTATTTGCCGACCTGATTCAGGACAGGGCGGCGGCTTTTTGCGTAGCGCATAACCACCCGTCAGGACAGCTTGTAAGTTCCCCGGAAGACGATGATATAACGGAACGTCTTCAGGCCGCGGCGCAAATTCTGGGACTCCATTTTATAGACCATATTATTTTTTCACAGACCGCGTGGTGGAGTTTCAGGGAGAACGGAAAATTAAGAGATTAGTGAAAATTAACACATTAATTTTTTAATTATCTTATGATAGAATATACCCATGATCCGACTGCGGTTAATATTCACGCCTTTGCTCCTATTACTGTTTTTACCGGCCGCTCTTACAGCCCGTGAAACAAAAGACATTGTAGAGGATACTTTTGAGGAAAGAGCGGGCGCAGGACTGGAAATTTATTCTAACCCATCGGCAGTAAGGGTGTATATAGACGGAGCGGATCGGGGCTTTACCCCGATTGTTATTAATAATCTTGCCGTCGGAATACATTTTATCAGGCTGACCCGTGACGGTTACAAAGAACGTTCATTTAACATTAATATATTTAATACCAGCCGTTTGATTATTTCGATAAAAATGGAGGAAATACGGGGACTTGCAATAGTTTCGATTGACAGGGAAAAAGACAGCCCGGAACAGCTTCCCCTAAATCCTCTGATTTTTGCGGATGTGCCGGAAGGCAGCGCGACGCCTGTTATCCCATCCATTGACAATAAAATTCTGTTAAATCTGCCTGTAGGTTACAATACGATAAAAATACGCGCTTTTGGATGGGAGGACTCGTTAAATACCGTACTGGTTGACGAACATACCGCCGCCATTGTAGATGTTTTTATGAAACCTGCCGTCTTTAAGGTTGAAAATGTTTCTCAAAACAGAAAACGTTTTAACCCTAAGAATTCTGGAAACTTAGGCGTTACGGAATACAGTTTTGAAGTATCCGCTCCCGGAATTGGTATTCTTACAATACTTGACGCAAATGGTTCCGTAGTATACAAAAAACAGTTTGAACAATTCGACACATGGGTTCAAAATATTACATGGGACGGCAAAGATTCCCTCGGTCTGCCGCATCCTGAAGGCGTATACACGGTAGTGATAGAAGCGTCCGCTTTGCCTGAATTTATAAAAGAAGAAAAACCATTTTTTATAGCGATGAAAACGGAGATTAGTTATTCAGCCGTAATTTTTCCGTTATCTGTCGAGAGCGGCATTTCGGGACTCACATTTACTCCTTTGCCTCATGCGCTGCCCGGAGGGAGTTTTCAAATTAACGCTAATTTTCTTATTGGAAGTTTACGCTCCCCGTCAAATACGCTGGAAGATGAAAAAAAACTTTTATTTCCATTTAGTATAAGCATGAGAATATCACCTTTTAACCGTTTTGAACTGACGAGTGTTTTTAATATTACTCCGCAGTTTGAAAATGTAATAGGCTTAAGTTTATCAGGCTCTGTTAAATACAACTTTTTTAACGGCAATGGCCCTCTTGCTTTTTCTCTTGGAGCGTCTTACGCGTGGACAAACCTTAATGGCGAATATCCACTAAGTTCCGGAGGCGGCATAGGCGTTTACATGCCGCTTTCTTTGGAATTATCAAATTTTTCCATCGCCTTCTGCCCTATCATATTCTGGCATGGTCCCGAAGGGCTTATACCGCGGTTATTACTTTCAACAGGCGTTCTTTATCACGGCAGTTGGATCACAGGCGGAATAAGCATGAGATACGAATTTGATTTTGAGGATAATACAAGATCAAGATTACTTGCGGGAATGGAAGCCTGTCTTTTTCCTCCGCCGTCAAATCTTTTCTTTTCATTCCGTGGCGGTATTATTTATCAGCGGGATATATGCGGCTACGGCGGAATTGGGATTGGGTTGATTTATTAGAGAAGTTTTTTTATTCAAGTATCCTAACCCTATACCCTTCGCCAATTCGCTCAAGGCTTTTTTTCACGCTTTCTCCGGGTTTTGCCTTTTGTTTTAAATCAATAGTGAATTGATTCATTGAAAAATGGCGGTAAAAGAATAACTGTTTATACATTTTTTCGTTATTCGCGTATAAATCTTTTAGTTTTTCAGTGTAGGTCTCAAAAATGCCGCCTTTACGCATCTCGCTGTAACCAGTTATCCAAACAGGGCAATCAAGCGCCGCATGGAATTCAAAGAGAAGACAAGCCATAGTTCTCTGTGATTCTTCAAGCGCGGCGGCGAGGGAATGTTTGCCGCCTTCCATGCGGACAAGTTCCCGTAATTCAACAGTACGCGGCGAATGAATTGGGGTTTTGTTTAATATAATGACATTTTTAACAAAATCTATTCCAAGCTGCGGATTGTCATTAAAAAACTTTTTCGCTATTTTCCCCGACGGCCCAACAAGATAACGCCTGTTTTCCGCCGCTTGTTCTCTGCGCCCGGGGTTATCCGCAACCATGATTAGTTTTATTTCATCATCAATTGTCACGTCGTCAAGCGCGGAATTGTAAACAACGGGAGTCTCAACAATGTATGACGCGTTTTTTGCCTCTGCCCTAGTATTAATAAGTTCCTGCTGTAATTTTTTTAATTTAGGAAGAGAGACGGACAGTTCTTCCGTCATTACGCGAAAACGCTCCCGTACTTTTACAAATTTATCCCACGCGCCGCGGTTCAAAGAATTTTCCCCATAACAGAAAAATTTTAAGCGCCTCTGGAAGCAAGTTCCAGTATTAAATCAATTTCGCCCCTGGAACGGTTCATGGCATTCGCTATTTGTTCGGTAGTCCAGCCCTGACTTTTCAATCTTAGAATGTTTTCACGTTCCTGCGGAGTAATCGAACCTTCGCTTTTTGACGGCGTTTTACCTTTTTCTTTTTCCGTTATCCCCTTGGTTAATTTAAGAAGAGACCTTACGTCTTTATCCAGCGCGGTAAGTTCCGTTTCCGTCCTAGCAAGCCACTCGCGCGCAACATTCATGTCTTCAATGCGTTTTTCAATTTGCGCGAGAGATTCGTCAAGAGATGCTATTTTGTCAACGGCGTTGGTCGCCTTTTCATTTTGCGCCGCAAGAAGCTCTATTGACGTCCGCAGATTGTCAAACTGGCCGATAAGCGACGTGATGGTATTTTCGGCGTTCCTAATCGCGGTTTCCGTCTTTTGCAGGGATTTAAAGTTGCGGTCAATGCCTTCGTTAGTCTGTTCAAGCGCTTCATTCTTTTTCTCGATACGCTGGTATTTTTCATTCGCGTCCTTAATTGAATCTTCCAATTTGCGTATCTGCACCTGTACGCCGCTGAGAATATCGTCGGAAGACGAAACCTGTTCAAGTTTTTCTTTAACCGACTGGGATGTTTTTATGGCGTTGTTAAAGTCTTTCTCCATTTGCTCTATGCGCCGTTGTTCGTTAAGGAACCTTGTCATCTTGTTGTTAATTTCGTCCTCAATCCGTCTGACGCCGGCTATCTTAGCTTCAAGCTGGGTAATTTCAGCCTTGCGCTGCTCAAGCCTGTTAAGGTCATCGTTGATTTCTTCTATGCTCTTTTCAAGGTCTCTTTTAAGAGCGCCCGTTTGATCAATATTTTTTTTCTGAACGCCAATTTCTTTGCGTATGTCTTCCAACCCTTGGCGGAACTGGACGATACGCTCTTCATTCTCGGCTTCTGTTTCCCTGCTGTGCCGGCGCAGGTCTTCAAGCGAGGCGTCCATTTCGCGTATTCTGGCATTGTATTGGCCCTGCCAGTCGTCCATTGCCTGTTTCGCCTCACGCGCCGCCTCTTCAAGGTTGGAATATGAATTTTTGGATTGTTCGGAAATTTCATCAATTTCTTTTTCCAGTTCCCTCTGTTTTTGCCGCAAGGTTTCCTGCATTAAAAGCTGATACTGGCCTATTTGCGTTTTAACTTCGCTTTCCGCTGATATTCGCGTTTCTTCAAGGTCTTTTTTAATTTGCTCATTATAAGACGAACGGGCTTCGTCAATATTGTTCATGTCCTTTCTTATGCCTTCTTCAAAAGCGGCTTCTTCAGACTTTAGCCTTTCCATGTCCGAGGTAAGGCGCTCGCCCAATGCCGAGATGTCCTTTTTGTGTTCAGAAATAATTTTTTCTTCCGCCAGTTTCCATTCTTTTGCGATTTTCTCGCCTGAGTTTCCAATCCGGCTCTCAAGACCCGTCTGCCATTCAGTAATTTGCCTGCCGATTTCAGAAGTGCGTTTTCCAAGTTCAACGTTAAATTCATTTTCAAACGCAGTAAGTTTTTCTGACAAATTGTCATGAGCCTGTTTCTTTAAGCCCTCAAGTTCTTTGTTGGTATCATCAATTTCTTTACGCAGTGACTGAGTCTGGGCGTTAAAGGAGGCGGCGACATTATCCCTGCTTGCGGCGGATTCTTTTTCAAAAACGGCAAAATCGTTTTTAACTCTTGATATGGCTTCCTGCATTAATAGGCGCAGTTCGCCTTCCAGTTTTATTGCGTCATCCGCGAGATTCGTGAGCTGTTTAAACGCCTCTGCGTGGCTTTTGCTGTAATCGTCCAGCCGTTTTTCGTTAGCCGCAACTATTTTTTGTTCCGTATCCGCGCAAAGGTTTTTCCATGCTTCTATTTGACTGCTTAACGCGGCGTTAAGTTCGTCTTTCTGGCTAATAATGGCGGTGTTGGATTTTTCCATAAATTCCCTGATAGCCGCTTCTTGTTCGCTCTGATGAAGACGAATTGCGGAATTTGTTTTTTCCTTAAATTCTTTAAAGGCCGATGTTAATTCATCCTGTTGCAGTTTGATGGCTGAATTTGAAGTTTCTTTAATATCTTTAATGGCGTCTGATAATTCATTGTGCTGCTGCTGAACTGCGGCGCTTGAAGTTTCTTTCAGGTCTTTAAGAGAGGTTGATAATTCATTTTGCTGACGTTGAATCGCCTCGCTTGAAGTTTCTTTAAGGCCTTTAAGAGAGGTTGATAATTCATCATGCTGCCGTTGAATCGCTTCGCTTGAAGTTTCTTTAAGGTCATTAATAGCGGTTATCAATTCATTTTGCTGTTTTATTAAATCATTTTGCTGCTGTGCAATTGCGGCGTTTGAAGTCTCTTTGATGTTTTTAAGAGATGTTGATAATTCATTTTGCTGATTCTGAATCGCGGCGCTTGAGGTTTCTTTTAGGTCATTAATAGCGGTCGTCAATTCATTTTGCCGTCTTGTAAAATCATCCCGCTGTTGCGCTATCGCGGCGCTTGCGCTTTCTTTAAAATCTTTAAGGGCGGTTGTTATTTCATTTTGCTGCCGTTGAACCGCGGAGATTGACGTATCATTCAGAACTTTAAGAGTGGCTGATAATTCACTTTGCTGTTGTTGGACGGCGGCGTTTGACGTTTCTTTAAGGTCTTTAAGGGCGGATGACATTTCATTATACTGCAGATTGATAGCTGAATCTGACGTTTCCTTTAGATCTTTAATAGCGGTTGATAACTCGCTTTTCTGTTGTTGGACGGCGGCGTTTGATGTTTCCTTAAGCTCTTTAAGGGCGGTTGACATTTCATTTTGCTGCAGATTAATGGCTGAGTCTGTTGTTTCTTTAAGGTCTTTAAGGGTGGTTGACAGTTCGTTTTGCTGTTGTTGGACGGCGGAGCTTGACTTCTCTTTAAGGTCTTTAAGAGCGGTTGATAACTCGCTCTGCTGTTGTTCAATACCGGCGTTTGAAGTTTCCTTTAGGACTTTGAGCGCGGTTGATATTTCATTTTGCCGTTGTTTAACCGCCAAGTCCGAAGTTTCTTTAAGTTCATTAAGCGCGGTTGTTAATTCGTTGTGCTGTTTTTGGACGGCGGAGCTTGACTTCTCTTTAAGGTCTTTAAGAACCGCAGCAAGCTCATTTTGCTGAAGAATAACGGACGCGTTTGATTTTTCCTTAAGTTCTTTTAGTATTGACGAAATTTCTTCCTGTTGCTGTTTCATCGCGGCGGCCGATTTGTTTTTAAACTCGCCTAATACGAAATTAATTTCTTCCTGCTGCGTTTTGACGGCTACGCCTGATTTTTCGCGCAGTTCGCCCAATATCGCGCCAAGTTCTTCCTGCTGTTGTTTCTGAAGATTTTTTGACTGGACGTGCAATTCTGAAAGAGAAGCGTTAAGCCGGGTAATAATTTCGTTTGTTTCCTGCTGCTGCATTTTAACCGCAGCGCCGGATTTTTCTTTTAATTCCGTCAGGCTTGCGCTTATTTCTTTCTGGTTTTGTTTTATCGCCGCATCCAATTCGTCATGCTGCTGCTTTAACGCCGTTTGCGATTTTGTTTTTAAGTCGGTGATGGCCTGGTTAAGCTCTGTTTTTGACGTTAATAAACTTGCGTCCAATTCTTTACGCTGTTTATCGGCGGATTTTTTCAGTTCCAGAAAATTTTGTTTCCAGTCATTCTGCTGTTGTAAAAGAGAAGTATTGATCGTATCCCTTTCTTTTGTAAGCGCGTTTGTAATCTCTTCCTGCTGGCGCGCGAGAGAAGACGTTATATCTTCCCTTTGTTTTTTCGCCATGCTGTCAAGTTCCGCAGAGCCCTTTGCCCATTCCTGATGAAAGTTTTTCTGCTTTACGCTTATGTCCTGTATTTCAGCGTTACATTTATCATGAACATTTCTAAGTTTTTCATTAACCGAGCCTTGTTCGTTTTTAAGGGCATCCTGCGTGGTTTTTAATTTTTCTTCAAAGAACGTTTTAATTTGATTCACTCTTTCCATTGCCTGATCGCGTAATTTTAACAGGGCCGCGTCTTCCATTTTATCCGCGCGTTTTCCGGCGTTTTCAAGAGTGTCTTTAAAGATTTTTTTTAAATGTTCACTATCGCGGGCTAGGGCGGCTTCCCTTTCGCGTTCCGCTTTTATTATCGCCTCGCGGTGTTCCTCAACTTTTCGTTCAATTACCTGCGCCGTGGCTTCAAAGTCAGAAATCGTCGATTTAACGGAGGCCAATATGTCCTGAGTTGATTTTTCCATCGCTTCGGCGTTTTTCTTTTCAAGCCGCATTTCGGTTTCTTCAAGATTTTTTCCCGCCGCCTCCAAAGCTTTTTCCACTTGTTCAAATTTTTCCTTTGCTTCGTTTACGCGCCTTCCGGTATTTTCTACAAACAAAGATTCGTCTTTTATGCGGTTTAAATTTTCCTGAACCCTGTCCGTCATTCCGAACAATTCATTAAGGGAGGAATCAAAGGCGCG
The DNA here is from genome assembly GCF_054786175.1 of Treponema sp. R8-4-B8. Lineage (NCBI taxonomy): Bacteria > Pseudomonadati > Spirochaetota > Spirochaetia > Treponematales > Treponemataceae > Treponema > Treponema sp. R8-4-B8. The sequence goes on along the minus strand of NZ_BDHE01000486.1, from coordinate 26,257 downwards.
TATATGTTCTTCTATCCGTTCTATGGCTTGTGATTTTTTGGCAAGTTCGTCTTCGGTAAGCTGAATATTTTTCATTAACTGGGAGGCGGCTTTTTTTTCCACGTCCAGATCAATGCCGTAATTTTTTACGGTCATGCTTTTTTCATCAGCGTAAGCGGCAATTTCTTCTTTGCATTTTTCCGCGTATTTTTTCACCTTCTCCAGAGAACGGTTATTTTTATCCGCAAACCTGTAGAAGACAAGAGCGCACGCTACTATTCCGAGCGTAATTAAATTTCCGATTGTAAATATCATCAGTATTATGCCCCCTCCTGAATAATACCCAATGTAATTAATGTAGCATATAATTGGATAATTGGCGATAGTTACTGAAAGAAAAATCCGGTTTTGGGCATTTTTTACCTTGCTTTTGCAGCGGAAACGTCCTAATCCACGCGGTTTTCATGCCCGCTTTTGCCGCACCGGCCACATCATAAGGCGCGCTGTTTCCCACATAGAGGATTTTTTCGGGCACAAGGTTCATTTGCGCGGCTATTTTTGCGAACGACAGCGGGTGCGGCTTTAACGCGCCTGAGTATTCGGAGCAATAGACCGCGTCCCAGAGATTTGAAAGCCCCAAATGCTCAATTTTTTTTTCCGGCGGAAAGTCCGATAATAAACCCAATTTAAAGCCCGCGCCGCGCAGGGCGGCAAGCGTCTCCAATACGTTACTAAAAAGCTTAACTTTTTTAAACAGAGGTTCCCATCCCCTGTATATTAAAACATCAATTTTTTCTTTTATTAATTCCGCTGGAGCGTCCAGAAGCCGCGCGGTAATCTCGGCCTGGTGTTTGTAAAAATCGTTATAATGAATTTCCCCTTTTTCCTGCTCTTGCCTGATTATCTTTCTGGTTCTGCCGAAGGCGGCAAGGAGGCGTACTTCTTTAAAAGCAAAGGGAAGAAGCCTTATGTTCAGGCGGTAGTTCGGATACAGTGTTCCGTCAAGATCAAACGCCACGCCTTCAATGTCATTTCGCATTTAGTCATTATAGCGGTATTTGTCATGGATCGAAAGTGGGTGAAACGGGTATTTTTACAAGATTTACATTATGTCTGGGATAGCGGTTTCTAAAAGCCGTAAACGAAGTTTCAGCCGCGCTCTCAAAAACAACGATTCTAAAAAATCCGTTTTCATCAAAATATGGGACAAGCGCGGCTACATGGAAATACTGGCGAAGCCGCGGCGTTCCCTGCGGCGAGGATGGCGTGCCAATTTCCGTATTTACCGCGGCAAGATAAAAACAGAACGGCTCGTCAATGGCAAGGGTGTATAGCAACGGATGAAGTCCCTCAATGCCGTATCCCGCTTCCGACAAAAAGCCGGGATAGGAACGAACGACAAAAGTCCTGTTTTCGTTTACCAGAATATACGCGAAATCCTCGCGGCGGATTTCAAATTCTTCAAGAGAGCGGTACGAGGGAGTTCTAAGAGTCCCGTTCGCCTCCGCGGCAAGATTTCTGATCCAGTCAAGTCCGAAAAAAACGTCTTTTTCTTCTTCCCATTTAGCGGTAAAAGAAGAGCCTCTTTTTCCAAACGGCGCTTTAAGCGGCGGAATAGATAACCTAGCTCCCGTAACAGGGCGCAGAATTCCGTCTATCAGCCATTTTGTAAAACCGGAGCAGTTAAATCCCTGCAAGTTGGAAGGCTGCGGCTGTAATGTTTCGATAAAAACATATTTTCCGTCTTCATTAATCGCGCCGTCATCGACAAAACGCAAACCTTTAATGCGCGCCCTAACCTGCGAGATAAAAACCATTGTATCCCTGTAGTTGGAAACATCAGGTTCAAAATATCTTATTGGAAATTTATTTTCAACCAAGCGTAAAATATCGTTTAACGGCATTGTATACAGACGCTCAAACGGAACCGCGACCGGTATGGAATGGGCGACAAAACCGCCGTATACAACCGCGTCCATAAGGCATTTGTCCGGGGTAAAAGGATGGAATTGAATAAAGGTTTGCTGATCGGAACGTAAAAATATTTTTATCTGAGTGCCAGCGCCCGTATCCTTGCGCCGCGTCAACATCCACGAGCCTTGAATCCAGCCGGGAAACTGCCCAGTGCCTATGCGGTTTATCGCGCCCGTCCCGCTAGGCAATTCCCGTGATATATGTACCATAAACTCTTCCCTGCCTTCCGTAGTGCGGATTTCCACCCTCTCTCCGCTTTCAAGCGTTTCTTTTCTTGCATGCTGCGACAACACTCTGGCGGGCGCTTCCATCATCCATGGATCTTTTATTTTTAGTCTTATAAGCGAATCGTCTGATATTTTTGAGACGGGCAGATCAATGCCGCAGACCGGGGAAACATTGAGTAAAACAAGCAAAATAACGAAAAATACAGGCATAGTTACTTCTATTATCGACCTTTTTTGTTATATATTATATAGTATAAACAGGAGACATTATGAAGTTATATAGCCGTGGTCAGGTTTTATTTTTTTCGCTTTTAAGCGCCGTTATTGTCCTGCTTTTAGCCGCAGGTTTTGGGCTTATAAAACCCCTCCTGCCCAAGTCAAACGCCGAGTCTGCCGAGTTACAGGAACAGGAAGCCAAGGCGGATGAGTTTAAACTTTTACAGTCTGAATACAGAATTCTCAACACCGCCGACAATGTTCAATATTCCGACGGCGAGCGCGAAAATATTGATATTTACGAAAAATTAAATTCAGCCGTTGTAAATATAACCACGGAAACTATGGCGATAAACTGGTTTCTTGAACCTGTTCCGCAGGAAGGCAGTTCCGGCTCCGGTTCCATTATAGACAGGCGAGGCTATGTCCTTACCAATAACCATGTTATACAAAACGCGCACAAGGTTTTTATAAACATGGCTGACGGTTCCCAGTTTGAAGGGACTGTCGTAGGCGTTGACGGCGAAAGCGACCTTGCGGTATTAAAGTTTGACCCTCCATCCGGAACGGTATTGCAGACAATTCTTTACGGCGACTCTAAAAGTTTAAAAGTAGGGCAAAAAGTTTTAGCGATTGGCAACCCTTTCGCGCTTGAACGCACTTTAACAGTCGGGATTGTTTCAGGCCTAGGGCGGCCTATTCAAATATCCACAAACCGAATAATCCGCGACATGATTCAAACTGACGCTTCAATTAACCCCGGCAATTCAGGCGGCCCGCTCTTGGATACTCAGGGCAGAATGATAGGTATTAACACGATGATCTATTCCCCCTCAGGCGGCTCCGTGGGCATTGGTTTTGCCGTCCCCGTAGATACCGCCAAGCGCGTAGTAGGCGAACTTATCCAATACGGAAAAGTCCGCCGCGGCTGGATTGACGCGACCGTCGTCCAGCTTTTTCCAAGCCTCGTCCGTTACGCGAAATTACCCGTTGACGCGGGTCTTCTTATTTCCCGCACCAAAAAAGGCGGTCTTGCGGAAAAAGCCGGTCTGCGGCAAGGCAGCGAGCCTGTCCAGTACGGACGCAGCGTAATTTACCTTGGCGGTGACATTATCACTTCCGTAAACGGAATAAAAACAAAAACCTTAGCCGACCTTTACGCGTCTTTAGAAGCAAGCAAGCCCGGTGACGTGGTAAAAGTGGAGATAATGCGCGGCGGACAAACGACTGTTTTGCAAATAACATTGGCTGATAGGGAAGAAGTGATGAATTAGTCGGATTGGAATTTATCACCCAAGATCTTTTCTTTTCTTAAGAAAATAAGATAGGTTCAAATTTCCATTTTACCTCAATAAAAAGCCGTAATCGTATACTTTTGGCTGGATTTTTTCAGCAAGTATTTTCATTTTTTCACGCAGACCACCAATAAGATTATTGTATTCTTCATCATCGCTTTTATTGTTCATTCTGCCGTTACTGACACCTTGAAAATATTCCCTAATATCATAGAAAGAAGCGTTAATGTTTACCCTTGGCTTGCTTAGATAATATTTCCATAATTCCCTGCCCACGTCAAAAACGGATTGGGCTTCTTTTGAAAATTTAAAAGCTTTATGAGTTTTTATTAATTCTTCAAACAATTCTGAATAACCGTTTTTTATTATTTCTCCTTTTAAAAAGCTTTGCATAAAATGGCTTTCAAAATTACCTTTCGCGTTTACTTCCGCCTCAGAAAAAGGTATCCAGCGGTTTACGCCATGTTTTGCCGTTATATTATTTTGACTATGAAAAAGCGTGAAGGCCAAACAATCATTTTGAAATTCAACGTCATCTTTCCAACCGTCGTTGGGATATAAAAACTGGTCACGATCATTAAGCCAATTTGCTTCAATGCAATGTCTTACCGAGAGATAAATACACATTTCTATAATATTATTAGAGGTTATTTTCGCGATTTTGGATTCCCTTATATCCGCGGCGGACGGTTTACTTGTTATAAAAATGGTATTGTTCTGCTGGAAATCAACGCCTTGTATTCTCATGTAACCCAGTATTTCTGACGTATTATCAAAATATTTTCTTAACCAATCAATGATAAAATGTTTAGTGTCAGTTGGATAAAATGATTTTTTTCCAAGCGCGATGTATTGTGACAATTTATTGTCGTGGCTGAATACGTCTGTAGTTATTTTTGTTATTTTCTTTTTTACGGATAAATCCCATATCAAAAAACCAATAGGAAAATTGCCTTTTACATTATCAAATGTATTTGAAGGGCATAAAAAGCCTTTTTTATACGCGGCGTGAAAATTTTCACGAAATTTAATAAAGTTTTGAGAATTTATATATTTTAATTTGCTGAAAGACGCCAGTTTACAGCCGGGTATTTGGTGATATATTCTAATAAAAAAATTAGCGAATAATTCATTTATTCCCCTTCCAAGTTCGTCTTTGTATTGTTGGCTTGTTTTATGAATTGATGAAACTTGCGCCTTATTCAGCCTAGCCCTATGATTTGCCGCTTCCGCATAGGGAGGATTGATATAAGCAATCAACTTCTTTCTTTTTTCAGGGTCATCAATAATTTCTTTCAACGCTTTAGGCAATTTCTTAAAATCATCGTTTAAGAAGTCAAATTGAAATACGTTTTCTTTAAGCAGTCTCGCGCCGTTTTCTATACGGTCGTACATCGCTTTGACATCTGACTCGTCAATGGTGCTAGCGTAAACGTTTTCAAGTTTACGGTTTATTCCGACTAATAAATTTCCTGTTCCGGCGCAACAATCCCATACATAATATTTATCTTGCCAGTCTTTACCAAAAACCGCGGCAAGATATTCCTGCGATTTTTCCACCCATATTTGAGGGGTGAAAAATGAGCCTTTGCGCTCCCTTATATCTTGCGATGTTCCATTTTACGTCGTTATCATGCAGTATGCCCAATATTAGCTTTGTGGGAACAAATATAATTTTATCAATTTCTTGTTCCCAAGATATGTCTTTACTTTTAAAATAATCGTCAAAAACAAGAGAGCGCAATTGATGTTCGCTTTTAATGTTTTTATACTTTGCCATTTTTATAACCGTTGTTTGTCGGGGTCATAGTGACTATTATATAATAAAGGCATTTTTTTGTGAATAGAGTTATTGACAGTCAGTGAGGCTTTAATTTATTTTTTCTTTGATATCTTTTTACAAGTTGTGCCTGTTTGTGAAGATTTTCCGGCTTCCAACTTGTCAAGCGAAGTTGCGGGAAATGTACCTTCCTGAGAAAGAACAAAGAGCAAGAGCCGACCTATAATCCATATAAAGGCGCGGATATAACGTATACCGCGTTTTAATAGGCCCGCTAAATCAGGGCGAAAGCGCCGCCGTCCTTGTGCGTTTTAAAAGCATCGGTTAAAAAGACGCGTTTGTCCACAAGGGCGGGTGATAGGCTAGCGTTCCTTTATTTTTTGGTATATGTCAATGATTGTGTTTCATTGTCTCTTTTCATGGTAAGAACATTGTCTTTAACCGAATAAGTTCCCGTATCAAGTGAATACATTCTGTCAATTATTTCGTTAAATTTTTCTACAGTCATCATTTTACTAAAAGAAGCTTTTAAAGCCGCTCTTAATTGCTCTTGCGTATACCATTTTGAATCAAGTTTAAAAGTGGTACCGTAGAAAACGGTTGTTTGCATCTTATATATACCGCCGGCAGCCGAATAAGTCCCCTTCGAGAAAAATATACCGTCAAGCTTTACCTCAAAATTTCCATCATTAAATGTTATTTCCATCTGTTTGCTAACTTGTGTAATATTACTAATAGTTGTAGTCCATACTCCTGAAAGATCGTCTGTTTGGGCATTAACAAGCCCAACATTCAAAAACCCAAATACCAGTATTACCAGTATCTTTAAATAGATATATTTGCTTATCATAATTATCCTCCTATAATATTATATCACAATTATTTCTTTTTTTCAGGGGAAAAAATAGATTTTTTATTCTTTTTTATCCCATCTATAATGAGAAATATTTTTCCACTCTACCGCTATATGATAGAGTGAGCGTGATACACTTTAACTCAGAAGGAGGATACAAACAAATGTCAAAGTACGATACTGATTTAGATTATGTAATTCTTGATATCAATATAACCGAAGAAGAACTAAAAGAAATTAAGGCCGAAGCGGACAAAATAATCTCTGAAAATAAAGAGAGCAATGAAAACTTGGCTGTGGCTTATCTTAAAAAAGTCCAGTGCATACGAAAACTTGGAGCATGGAGAACCGTCGGATTCATTCTATATGAAGAGTCAGGAATTATTGATTACGAAGAGGCGGAAAAAACTTTAAAAAAAGAAGACGTTAAAAAATTTTTGGAAAAGGCATTGGAATTATCCCCAGATATGCCGGAAGCGTTTATGCAGTTGGGGCTTCTTAATCGTCATAGTCTACTTGGAATTGCATTTAATGAAGACGAAGCGAAAGACTTGTTAAGCAAAGCGATACAACTAAAACCCGATTATGCGGCTGCTTTAAACAATCGCGCCATGCTTTTTTATTATTCAACTATTGAAGATCGAATAGAAAAATACAATGCCGAAGATGCTAAGATCGATTATAAAAACGCTATAGCGGATTTAACAGAAGCCATCAGAATACTGCCTTTAGACGCGATATACCGTTTAAACCGTGGCGTATTCCACTCAAGATTAGGAGAACATAAAGAAGCCATTGAAGATTTTTCCGGCGCGATAAATTACGCATCAGATGTATTAAAAGAAAAATTAATAACAGACGCTTTAATTTTAAATTTACGCGGCAAAGAGTATTTGGAGCTAAAAGAATATAGTAAAGCAATCGAAGATTTTTCTGAAACATTGCGCTTGAGGGATAACGATTTGAATCCTGAATCAAAATACTCAAAGCCTGATTATATTAAAACATTGCTTATGCGCGGAAAAGCCTATTATCTGACAGGTGAAAAGGACAAAACCAAAGCGGATATTGAAGAATACTTAAAGCGCAAATGCAATATTTCAGATAAGAAAAACCATGAGGAAGTTTCTGAGTATTTAGGCGTTAAGCCGGAAGATATTTTATAAGGAGGACATTATAAATGTCAAAGTACAATATTGATTTGGATTATGCGATTCCATCGCTTGATATTTCCAAGGAAGAACTCAATGAGATAATCGCGGAAGCTGACAAGATAATCTCTGAAAATAGTGAAAGCCCCAAAGAACTGGCAGTCGCTTATCTAAAAAAGGCTCAATGTCTTTATAAAATTGAACAATGTGATATTTTAGTATTGCAAAATATGCAATTCCCAATAACCGGTATGGGTTTTATTATTGGTATTAATAATTTACCTACACAACCGGAGATTAAAGAGCTTCTGGAAAAAGCGCTTGAACTGTCCCCCGAAATGCCCGAAGCGTTAATGAGGTTAGGGACTGCTTACGGAAATAACACGACTGATAAAGATAATATTGACAAAGCTATAAACTTATTAACCAGAGCGATACAGTTAAAGCCTGATTATGCGGCTGCTTTCAATAATCGTTCTACTATAGTGGGTAAATTAAAAGGTGAAGACAATATAAAAAAAGCAATAGCTGATCTATCAGAGGCTATACGGATACGGCCTTTTGACGCAGCGTATTATTATAATAGAGCTAATTGCTATTCAGCTTTAGCGATGCATGAAAAAGCTATAGAGGATCTATCCAATGCCATAAATTGCAGTTCTGACGCTTACAAAAAAAATCTCCATATTTTTATTGAACGGGGAAAAAAATATATGGAGTTAAAGGAATATGGTAAAGCGATTGACGATTTTTCTGAATCATTGCGCTTGCAGCCGGACAGTAATACATTGCTTATGCGCGCAAAAGCCTATTATCTGGCTGATGAAAAAGACAAAGCAAAAGCGGATATTGATGAATACTTAAAGCGCGAACGAAAACTGGCGTATGACGCAGGCCGGGAAGAAATTTTCAAGCAAATCGGCGTTATGCCGGAAGATATTGTATAAGGAAATGTATAAAATTTTCCCCACCCTATCGCTATATGATAGACTAATGTGATATAATATAAACATGAAAGATAGAAAAAGCATACCAAAAACCGCCCTGCCTAGAATCTACTTTATTGACAGGGAAATCGCTTCGGGAAGGTACCCGAATACCAGAATGTTGGCGGAAGCTTACGCTACCGGAACCGCCACTATCAGCCGCGACATCGAATTTATGCGGGATATGATGAATGCCCCGATAGAATACGACTATACAAAAAAGGGCTACTACTACACCGAAAAAACCTTCAGGCTTCCCGCCACCTTCGCTTCCGCCGAAGACATGCTGGCGTTGGGGATGGCAAAAACTCTCCTTTCCCTTTACCAAAACACCCCGATATACGACGCGGCGAAAGAGCTTATGGAAAGCGTAACTGCTCCCCTTGATGACAGCAAGAACTCCCGCTGGTACGAAAAGCGCGTCATCGTGCCGCCGATACCGGCTGTGCTATTTTCCACTGAAGTATGGAACCTTGCCTGCGAAGCGTTACGAAAAAACCGCGTCCTAAAGTTTGACTACCGCAGCACATGGAAAAGCGGATACACGCCCCGCCGAGTCCGCCCCTATCAGCTTCTTTTTGACAACGGCGCGTGGTATCTCTATGCCTATTCCACGGAAGGCAAGGGAATGAGAATGTACTCCCTTCCCCGCATACGAAATATCAGCCTTGATGATGAGACCTTTGCTTTCCCCGCCGCCGCCGATTTCCGCGCACATATTGACGGCAGTTACTTCGGCGCGTATTCAACCGAAAAGAAACGCCGCTTCCGCATCACTTTTTTTAATGACGGTGCAATACGTATTAAAGAACGCCTTTGGGCGGCGGATCAGAAGATAAAGGAAACGGCAGACGGAGTAATCTTGAGTTTTACAAGTTCCCAATACGGCAAGGTACTAGAACTGGTTCTCGCCAACGGTCGCGACGCCAAGCCACTTGAGCCTAAGGAACTTGTCAAGGATTGGCAGGATAATATTCGGGATATGCGGAAACGGGTTAAATAGAATAAAGCCCCTCGCTTAAAAGTTTTTTTTATTGTATAATAATAATGGAGCAACAATATGCAGAAAAGTATAGATGATGTACGTGAAAATTTAGATGAAATCGCCCAAATAATAGCTAAAACAGTGCCTGTGGAATCAATTTATCTTTTCGGTTCTTATGCTTATGGAACGCCGAACAAAGATTCCGATCTAGATATATACGTTGTTTTTAAAGATGAATTGCCAATGCGTGAGTTAGAAGCAATTACCGCTATTAGTATGGCAATTGATCCTGTAAGAAAAATGCCTATGGATATATTAGGGTTAAAACAGAATCGTTTTCATGATCGTAAATTGTATGCGACTCTTGAAAGAAAAATAGTAAGGGAAGGCATAAAACTTTATGGGTAAAGCGGAAATACTACAGCAATGGCTTGATAAAGGCAAAGACGATTTAAGAGTGGCGGAATACCTGTCCGCAATGAACTATCCCACGCCAGATGAAATAATATGTTTTCATTGCCAGCAATCGGCTGAAAAATATTTAAAAGCTTTTATTTTTTATCTTGATATTGAACCTGAAAAAAACCATGATTTAAGATACCTTTTGGAAATATGTAAAAAGAATAAACCTGAATTTTCAATATTATCGTCAAATGTTTTTATTTTAAACAGATATTCTGTATTGCCACGTTACCCAAATGAACTTGATATTTCAGATGAAGATATGAAAACCGCTATCGCTAATGCAAAGAGTATCCAAGAATTTGTTATAAAAATATTTGATGGTACGGAATAAGCTGTTCAAAAACCGGTTTTAATCACATTTTTTAACCTCAAAATATTTTTTCACTCTACCGCTATATGATAGAGTGAATGTGATATACTGACATTAACTTTGGAGGAAAGTAATGGAATATAAAATTAAAATTAGAACATGGAACATGAATTATTGGAAAAAACGAAAAGGAAGTGAAGCAAAAACAGGCGCGGAAGAAAGAGAGTGGATAAAATATGCAAAAGAATCGATCATTAAAAATGATTCCTTTGATTATTTTGTATTGCAAGAGACATCATTTAATATGTTTAGCGGAGAAACAATAGAATTTCATTGTATTGATGATAATTCAATTCTTGCGAATAAAATAGATAATGATATAATAAAAAGAATTGATTATATGATAAATCCAAAAAAATATATGTATTGGGGAAATATGATTATTTCAAAATGCGACTTAAAAAATGATATTGGATACATGGTACCAAAGAATGGCTACAACAGCGAATTAGCATACCAATGCATTGTATTTTTAGAAAAAAAATATTTAGTAAGTTTAGCAATTATAAATGTTCATTTGCAAAAAGATTATAAGACAGGTATGTATTATCCTTCACTAAAGAAACTTATTGATGAGATAAAAACGTTAAAGAATAAATTAATGGCAGATATTATTCTTTTAGTTGGCGATTTTAATGCCAGTGATAAATTTCCTTCCGCTGAATTAGATGATTTTAAGAAAGCATTTATTGAAATAAAAGAAATGGGCTTTGTCGATTGTACCGAGAGTATTGATCTTGATAAACGGTCAACTATGGTAGATTATGAATATCAAAATGATTATGTATTCATCAATGAACCTTATTTTAAGAATATTAAAAATGTAGTTATTAGGAAAGATATAGTTTCTGAATACATTGACCATTATCCTATTGACTTTGAAATTGAAATTCAGGATACCGTAGATCATAAAACGCATGGAGGAATTAAATATTTGTAAACCGAAGGATTGAAAAACATGGATAAAGAACAAATTAAAGAACAAAATGATGAAATTTTTGATGCTGAGTATCAAGAATGGGAAAAATAAGCTGGTAAAAATGTTAAAAAACATGTTGAAGAATTTAAAAAGGCTATGAAAAGTCTTGCTTATACTTTATTGGATGTAATAAATTTGAAACTACTTACTTGGAATATTGATTTTTGGCAAAGGTATAATAAAGTAAAGAATTGGAAAGAAAATATTGCCAAATATTTATCAAATTTGGATTATGATTTTATTTTATTGCAAGAAAGCAATCCATCTGTCATTTTTAATAATGATTCAAATCATTTTGAATTAAATAATAAAATGATTTATTTTAAAAAATTATTAAATGAGGAAATTGGAGCGAAAGATAATAAAAATATAATCCCGTGGGGTAATACAATTATTGCTAATAAAAAGTATACTTTTATAAAAGATAATTTTTTAACCAAAAATGGAAAAATAGAAAATTATTATTTTGGAAAAAGCGCTTTTATGTGTTTTGATTTTAAATTTAATAAAAAGGAAAATATTACAATAATGAATATTTATAATAAAAGTCAAAATGGATATTATCCTATGTTAAAATACATTATTTCTGATATAGAAAAAATAATAAAGAAAAAAAAAGATAACATAATAATACTTGCCGGTGATTTTAACAGTGATAAGGAACGCGATCCGAATAATAAAATATTTGTTAATAAACATTATAGTAACAATTCGATGTGCAAATTAGTAAATAATACTACATTTGAATTAAGTGATCATCGTCTTATAGAATGTATAATGACGAATCCTATTGACATTAGTACAGATGTAGGCAAAGTCATGTTTAAATGATGTGTGAAAACGACATGAGGGTATCTGAATACATTGTATATTATTCTAAAAATTTCTTTGTTCTATTAATTTATGTTGGCTATGTGTTACCCACATTAAATTATATGCAGTATTATTATAACCATTGTTAATAATATGATGCACCTCTGTACATCCTTTTGGTTTTGTAATCCATGTTTCTGCAACCAATCTGTATACATATAATGGAATAAAAAAACCATCTTCTCCATTTTTGTTTGTACATATTTTATAAAAATATTTATGATTATTATTAATAGAAAAGAAATTACCTCTTTTATTTCTATATATATTTATAAATGGATGAGGAGTATACCTTTCATTATATATTGGTTTAATTTCTTTATCAATATTTATTTTATTAAATACTATTGAAGGAGTATATATTTTATACTCTTTTTTATTTGCAATATCATTATTAAACATAGAAGAGGGGAAAAACAAAGAAATATATAAATACCCTTCATTTTCAATTTCTTGTTTTACAATAATTTCATTGTCTTTTATACGTCCATAATTACTAATATCTAAATTTAGATTTGGATGTTTTTTGAATATTTCTCCATCTAATAAATCTAAACAAACATTTTCATAGACATTTTTTTTATTAATTTTAAATTCTGCTAAAGAAGATTTTTGCTTGGCAATTTTATGTAAATTTGCTAGATGCTGTAAATAAGGAATAGGTAAATTGTTTATTTGTTTTTCCATAAGTAAATTCTCCATTTATAAATAATAATATAATTTTATGAAAATTTAATCAAGTATTTTATTTTTTTTATACTCTACCGCTATATGATAGAGTGAGTACGCTATACTTATAGCAGAAAAAGGAGATTACCGAAATGTCTGATTCTTTTGCAGTAGATGAAACTATAAACAGCGGTGCTTTGAGCCAAGATGAAATAGATGCACTTTTAGCTGGTGATTATAATAGTTACAGAAAAACCTTCAAAAATATTGAAGAATTTACAAATTTCTTGACAGAACGCCAACAACCGGAAAAATTTTATGGGTATTTTTCTTCCGGTATGAACATGCGCGAAATAACCATGTGCCGTTTTTTTAAGACAAAAAACAATGAAAATATTCTGGCTGATATTGAACAAATAAACAAAGAACAGAACATGGGCAATTTTCAAATACCCAATACTAATATAAAACTGATTAATTTTTCAATCTGTCCAAAATGCGCCCGCATATTCTCATTCAAAGAACTGATAGATTACTATGCGAATCCAAACCCTGACAGCACATTTAAAGATCGCGCGAAGCAATACAGGGAAGATACTAGAGTTTTCTGTCATGAATGTAAGACTTATTTCCTGCCTGCCCTCGTTGTTTCTGATGGAACCCCTAAAAATGAAGTCCAGTTTCTTTGCAGGGTGCAAACAACAAATGCCATCGAAGAATTTTATCGGAATAAATATAATGAGAAACCTGTTTTAACAGCTAAGAAAGAAAATATTTTAAATAGAAAAAGCGAAGGGAAAATACTCAAGGCAATACGGAATGATGTTTCGTTAAAAGAACTGAGTCCCAAACCGACTCTTATAAGCAATCTGCTTCAATACACGCCCGCCAATCTTGCGTTAAACCTCATTGACGGCAGTAACTTTGAAAAAGGCGATGTGCTTTTTGGCGCATGGCAGTAGGGTGAGAAATATTAAAAATTGTAATTATAATAATAAGGAGTCTTTAATGGCGGCAAGTTTATAGGGAGATATAGAATGCTTAATGAAATGAATAATGAAGTCATAGGGCTTATATGTAATATTGGGAAAATACGAACTGTAAAAGATAAACATGGATCTGAAATGGCATTAATAACCGTAGGAAAAGTTGAGGAAATTGAGTTAGTTTTACTTCCAATGATTTGGGCGAAGTTTTGTACTGATATTAGGGAAGCATGCACAATTTCAATTAAGGGGAAATTTATAAATGGAAATAGAGCAAAACCTCATTTTATCGTAAAAGAAATAGCTAAAGAATCAACTAATATTGATTTGGGAGATGGAATCATTTTTGAAGAAAAATTTATGAGCATTGAAGAATATATGAATTTGCCTGTATGGAATGAAGAATTTTTCAATAAAACAACAAATTGACAAACCGCACCCCCATTTTTCCCACTCAAAAATATTTTTCCACTCTACCGCTATATGATAGAGTGGGTACATTATAATAATAGCAGAAAAAGGAGGCTTTAATTATGTCTAATATTCATAAAAAAAATAAAATTAAAAAACACGGTTCTTTAAGTAAAAAAGAAATAGATGCGCTTTTTAAAAACGATGAGGAAAAAACATCGCAAGAGGAAAAAAGTCTTGAAGATTACTTTAACGAAATTGTAAAACTGGATGATCTAGCTATTCAGAAAGTATATAGGGAAATTCATTCACAAGAACTTGCTAAGGCATTGAAATCAACGAATGAAAAGATACAAAACAAAATATTCCAAAATATGTCAAAACGCGCGTCAAAAATGCTTAAAGAAGATATGGAATACATGGGACCTATCAGGTTAAAAGACGTTGAAGAAAGTCAGAGTAGATTTTTATCAATATTATATCATTTGATAAATACAGGTGAAATTACTGTCCCTAAAGATTTTCTTATTAAAAATAATTTAAATCTAGTTTTTTCATCATTACATAATTTAGATAGCGGTTTCAAAGACATTGAAGAATTTGCGGTTTATTTAACTAAACGTCAGCAAGTAGAGGAACTATATGGATTAAATCAAAATGTAACCGTCTGCCGGTTTTTCGAGATAAAAAACAATGAAAATATTCTGGCTGATATTGAACAAACAAACAAAGAGCAAAACATGGGCAATTTTCAAATACCCAATACAAAAATAAAACTGATTAATTTTTCAATCTGTCCAAAATGCGCCCGCATATTCTCATTCAAAGAACTGATAGATTACTATGCGAATCCAAACCCTGACAGCACATTTAAAGATCGCGCGAAGCAATACAGGGAAGATACTAGAGTTTTCTGTCATGAATGTAAGACTTATTTCCTGCCTGCCCTCGTTGTTTCTGATGGAACCCCTAAAAATGAAGTCCAGTTTCTTTGCAGGGTGCAAACAACAAATGCCATCGAAGAATTTTATCGGAATAAATATAATGAGAAACCTGTTTTAACAGCTAAGAAAGAAAATATTTTAAATAGAAAAAGCGAAGGGAAAATACTCAAGGCAATACGGAATGATGTTTCGTTAAAAGAACTGAGTCCCAAACCGACTCTTATAAGCAATCTGCTTCAATACACGCCCGCCAATCTTGCGTTAAACCTCATTGACGGCAGTAACTTTGAAAAAGGCGATGTGCTTTTTGGCGCATGGCAGTAAATTAAAAAACATTAAAAATATAGAATTGTACTATTAAGGAGTTTTTATGAAAAAGTATTTTTTGGCGGCAGGTTTATTGTTTGTTTCCCTTTCGGTTTTTGCTCAATCTATTGATAGAAGTCAGTATAAGGAAATTGACTTATTCAGTTATATAGTTGAGGGCAAACAAAAAGGAAGTGAGTATTCGGTTAAATACAAAATGGTAGTCAAATTCAGTTTTCAAACCGGTACAGCTGTTATTTTTCAGGATGATGCTGGTGATTCTGTTAGTTTACAAACAACTAAAAGATGGTCATTAAATAAAGGTCAGTTTGTTACCGTTTACTTATCGGCAAGAAACAAGGGCGGATATTGGAGTGAAGAAAAATTAGATGATCTGGAAACAAGTACGACATCATCAGTAAAGCCCTGGCTTCCGTATGTATCAAATGGAAAAACTGGTTTACATGGCTGGTATTTACAGGACATGGGAAATGGGACTTACAAGGAGATTTATTTTGAATAAAGGTGATGCGAATAGACAAGAAAATATCATTGGTATTATAAAGAACATTAAAGAAATTACAAATAAAGATGGTGAAAAAATGGCTTTTGCTATTTTAGAAAATAATAGTGATGAGTTTGATTTAACTTTTTATTCTAAAACTTGGGCAGAATGTTGTTGTCAAATTGAGAATGGAAGAGAAACAACGCTTTTAGTGAGGGTTGAATATAAGAAAGAAGAACAAGGGGATCGTCCATATTTTGTTGTAGATAAATATTTATCTTGGCTTGATAATTATAATTATGAAGCTTTAAGAAGACTGTATAAAATAAAAAGCCCAATAGATAATCACGAGAAAGAAGAATACAGGTCATATTTTGAATATGCTAATAAAGATTATCCATATTATGGAATGTTAAATAAATATTTAGACATATTACCAGAGTTTTTAATAAGTAATTATGGTAAAATAATAATAAACGGAAAAAATATAGAATCAACATTAGTTAAAAATGGTCCAAATAAAGGTTATAGAAATGGTGATAATGATCATTATAGAGAAATTATTTTTCCAAATATAGCATTAGAACTGCCTGTTTTTACATATAGATTAGTAGCAGAAGTATGGTGTAATAATCCAGATATAAAAAATTATACCACCGTTCATCATATTGGACATGATGGTTATGACATTAAAAATAATCTACTTTTTGTTACAAATTATCAACATGGATTAATACATGGATGGAATATATATGAATACATTTCTAATGAAACAAAAAAAGACATGGAACAAGCTATGAAGGAAGCCGAGGAGTATTTTGGATGGAAATAAATATAGAGTAAGCCCAATGTCACCTAAAAGACTTTCACATCATCATAGACTTTAACTTTTAATATAAAAACCTCCGTTTCATCTCCCTAAAAAAAAAATTTCACTCTACCATTATATGATAGAGTGAGTATGTTATAATGACAGCAGAAAAAGATAAGAAGGAGCATTATATGAAACATGAAGTATATTTCCCTGACTGTTATTTGGAATCTGACGAATTTCAGAATGTTTTTGGTTTAATCGAAAAAGAAAAATTATGGGAAACTGAATTGAACCCAAACGTAAAACCTAAGAAGTGGTAATATGCGTGAACCAGTAGCACTAGAGACAGGTCAAGGACAAAGAAATACTGGACAGTCCGGTGAAAAAATTAATTTTTTTTCTCATTTTCATGAAATAATTGAAATAGCAAAACAGGCTGATGGCATCAATGATCTCTTTTTTGAGTTTGCGCAGGCGCATTTGCAACTAATTTCTAATCGTTTATGTATAAGCCAAACCGGAGCCTTGCTGTTTGCGGGTTTAGTCAAGCTATATGATGGAAGCAGAATTAGGTTACAAAGGCTTGCTGATATTTTAAGAAGTGATTTACTTGATATTATTAAGGAAATGAATGAATTGGAAGTCCTGGAACAAAAGGAATTTATTCATATCAATCGTATTGATGAAGAAGACTATCGTGAATGGGAAAGAGACATAACTTTTCAACTGAGGTATAATGTTATTGAAGCTCTCAGTAAAGGTTTTTGCCCCGAAATATCAATTACCAAAAATCTTTCCATTGATGGTTTTTTTGCGCAATTGGAACACCTTTGTAAAGAACGGATTCAGAAACGGCAGTCGTATAAAAATTGCAAAGAGCTAATGAGAAAATTACTTCAGGGAAATCAACATCTTGTTTTTGTAAAAAAAATAAATAACCTAATGTTGAACGATGATGATACGATGATACTCATTCGTTTCTTTCATTATACGGTAACATTAGACGAACCTGAAATGGATTATCATCATTTAGAGAAATTATATGATAATGAGTCTGATTTCAATCCCGTTAAACGTAAGTTAAGGAACGGTACCCACATTCTGTTGGAGAAAGAGCTGATTGAAAATATATGCAGTGACGGATTTAGCGATTCAGAAGCTTTCCGCCTGACCGATGCTGTAAAAGAAGAGTTCCTTATAGAATTGGATGACGGGCTGCAGAGTATTCCGATAAAAAAATTAAAACGCTGTGACTCAATTACGGCAAAGTTACTTTTCTATCCTGAAAAGACACAGCAGGCTATAGACGAACTTGTTTCATTGATACAACAGAAAAATTTTATCAATATTCAAAAACGGCTTACTGAAAACGGCATGAGGACAGGTTTTGCGTGTCTTTTTTCAGGCGGCCCCGGTACCGGAAAAACAGAAACCGCGTACCAAATCGCCAGAATAACCGGGCGGGATATTATGCCTGTTGACATAGCCAACACAAAAAGCAAATGGTTTGGCGAAAGCGAAAAACAGATAAAAGACATATTTGATAAATACCGCTCCTGTGTAAAAAAATGTGAAAAGGCTCCTATACTTCTTTTTAATGAAGCGGATGCGGTAATAGGAAAGCGGCAGTTCCTCGGAGAAAATCACAACGGCCCGGCTCAGACGGAGAACGCCATTCAAAACATCATTTTACAGGAAATTGAAAACCTGAATGGAATTCTTATAGCCACGACGAATCTTTCAGCCAATATGGATACCGCCTTTGAACGCCGTTTCCTGTATAAAATTGATTTTGAAAAACCGGATGCCGAGGCTCGAAAAACCATCTGGCGTTCTTTGATTAGCGGCCTTTCCGACGAAGAAGCCACCGTCTTGGCTTCACGGTTTAATTTTTCGGGCGGGCAGATAGAAAACATAGCCCGAAGATCCACCGTACACCGTGTGCTTTCCGGCAAGCTGCCCGTACTGGAAGAATTGATAAAGTTTTGCAATATGGAATCTTCAAACAAAAATAAAGAAAAAATAATAGGGTTTACAACTTGAAAAAATATTTTTCACTCTACCGCTATATGATAGAGTGAGAATGCTATAATTACAGAAGAAACATATAAAAAGGAGACATGACCTATGTCAAAGTACAATACTGATTTAGATTATGTAATCATTGGAATTGATATTTCCGAAGAAGAACTCGAAGAAATTATGGCCGAAGCTGATAAAATTATTTCTGAAAATAAAAGAAATATAAGAGACAAAGAGAGCAGAGAAATACTTGCTTTGGCTTATCTTAAAAAAGCTCAGTGCAGAAGAAAACTTGAAACAGGTTTTTATACAAGTGACATATTATATTACGATGACTTAGGATTAGGATTGTTAAAAAAAACTAAAAAAGGCATAAAAAAACTATTAAAAAAGGCATTGGAATTATCCCCGGATATGCCGGAAGTGTTAATGCAATTTGGACTTCTTAATGGTAATAGCGTCTTTTCTAATGATAAGAATTACAAATCAATAAATTTTTTTAGCATGGCGATACAACTAAAACCTGATTATGCGGCTGCTTACTTTAATCGCGCAATGATTTTCTTTAATGTATCTAGAACATTCTTATCAGATAAGCAAAAATATGAAGATTATTCTAAGATAAATAAAATTAATTTTAAAAACGCTGTAACTGATTTAACAGAAGCAATTAAAATTCGGCCTTTTGATTCGTTATTCCACTTAAATAGAGCTGAATTCCACTCAAGATTAGGAGAGCATAAGGAAGCTGTTGAAGATTTTTCAGACGCTATAAAGTACGCTTCAGATGAAATAAAAGAACGCTTAAATATTAATCCTTCTTTTTGGAACTTACGTGGGAAAGAATATATTGAATCAAAAGAGTACGGTAAAGCGATTGATGATTTTTCCGAAACATTACGCTTAAAACCAAAATACGATGAAACATTGCTTCTACGGGGAAAGGCCTATTATTTGTCAGGTGAAAAAGACAAAGCCAAAGCGGATATCGAAGAATATTTAAACCGCAAGCATAAGGCCGCAGATAAAGCAAACCGCAATGAAATTATTAAAATTGTCGGCGTTACGCCGGAAGAAATTTTATAAGGAGAGTATATGAAAGTTATACGTTTTTGTTTATTGTCGATTCTGACAATTTTGGAGTTAGTAAATTGTTATTCAACGCCTGATTCAACAACGGCAAAACAGTTAGTACAAAATGAGACGCAACAGGAAAAATTTTGGCGTTTGTTTGAAGCTGATAGCGACAAATTGATTACCGGAAGCGATAACCGAGTAACTGTCGAAAGCATGGAATCGGCTTTTAAACCTGTTGTTATCACAGATTTATCTGAAGCAGCTTCTATATTGGCTAAATCGGAGCCGGGCATACCGCATTACTTTAAAATTCAAGCTTTATACAAAGGCTATGTAACGGAGCCTTCATCAATTTTTCTACAAACAAAGATAGAAAAAAATATACATAATACCGTGCATAATTGGATAGTAGGATATTTTAAGGGAATAGAAGGGACTTTTCCCAATGAAGTAAACTGCATTGCGACATTCTATATTGTTGAAGGAAGATTTACTGAACCAAAAGATAATTTTGGTATTTGGGTAAGATTTGTCCGTAATATTGAAAAACCTTTGTTTGATCCGTCAAACTTTTACATCGCTAACGATAAGCGGTTCGTTACCTCAAGCGATATTCATCTGCCTTCTGCGGAAGATAATAGTATTTTCTCGGAATCAGTTTTTGATCCGGCGGTATATCCTATCTTTGACTTATTTGACGCGCGTATCGCGATGGATAAGAAAAATTGGGCCGACGACAATACTTATCCAACAAGCCGCGTAAAATACGCATCTGAAGTTATTTTTAGAGGGCAGTCCGGTACAACCATTGTTGTCTCTACAAAAGATAATTTTTTAACAGAAAGAATGACTTTTTATGGACGCGTCAACTCAATAAATGCTGGCGACAAAGTACGTGTCTATTTTACAATTCACAAAGACCCGATTGAAAGGTGGGAAGTACACGCATTGGAAGTTATAAGGTAAGAAGGAGAATTAACTTATGTCAAAGTACGATACTGATTTGGATTATGTTCTTGGAATCGATATTTCCACTGAAGAACTCGAAGAAATTAAAGCAGAGGCCAATAAAATAATCTCTGAAAACAAAAGAAATAAAAATGACGAAGATAGCAGAGAAAAACTGGCTTTGGCATATCTTAAAAAAGCCCAGTGCCGGAGAAAACTTGAATCAGCTTTTAGATTGGGGGGACTATATTACGATGACATAGGAATAATGTTCGGGAAAAAAGGTACAAAAAGCGTTAAAAAACTATTAAAGAAGGCATTGGAATTATTTCCTGACATGCCAGAAGCATTAATGCAGTTGGGAGTTCTTAATGAAACTGCTTGGTTTTCTAATGATAAAAATTACAAATCATTAAATTATATTAGCATGGCAATACAATTAAACCCCGATTATGCGGCTGCTTTCAACAATCGTGCTATGTTGTTTTATGATACAACTATTGATCTGGAAAACAAAGACTATTCCGCGAAGAATAAAATTAACTTTAGAAACGCTGTAGCGGATTTAACAGAAGCCATCCGAATACGGCCTTTTGATGCCTTATATCATTTTAACCGTGGCGTTTTCAATTCAAGATTGGGAGAGCATAAGGAAGCCATTGAAGATTTTTCTAACGCTTTAAATTATGCTTCAGATAAAATAAAAGAACAATTAAAAACAGGAGAGGAGATTCTTAAATTACGCGGGAAAGAATATACAGAGTTAAAAGACTATTGTAAAGCAATCGAAGATTTTTCCGAAACATTGCGCTTGAACCCAGATCATGATGAAGCATTGCTTATGCGTGCAAAAGCCTATTATTTGTCAGGAGAAAAAGACAGAGCAAAAGCGGATATTGAAAAATATTTAAACCGCAAGCAAAAAGCCGCAAATGAGGCAAACCGCAATGAAATTATTGAAATTGTCGGTTTTACGCCGGAAGAAATTTTATAATGGAGTAATAAATGGATAAAACAAACAAAGATATATTTATTACCGGGATAGTAAATAACATTAAGGTAAATATTGACAAAAAAAAGAAGAAAATTGCCTATGTAACATTATTAATGAACAAAGTTGAAATTAATGGAACTAATATGGAAATTTTAAACAAGGAAATAGAGATAGAATTCTTTCCTTATGTTTGGAAAAAGTACAGTTGCGAAATTGAAATAGGTAAAGAAATATTTATAGATGGAGAAATAGATAGTCAAAAAAATTGGTTTGAACAAATTGTTAAAGTTAAGGAAATTCATCATTTTAAACGATTGAGTAAAGAAGAATATCAGAATCTACCTACTTTTGAAGAGTATTTACAATCTATTGGAATAAATTCATTGCAAAGGAATTAGAGACAAATTGACAATATAATAAAATAATGTTATTATGTATAAGAGTTAATTTTATTTAAATATAAAATATTTCAATAAATGATTTTTGATAAAGGAGATTAATTATGGAAAATAAAGTATGTTATCTTTGTGGAGATACTAACGAAAAAAATCTTAGAGTAGTCAAAAGAATTAATACTGTGTGTACAAATTGTTACCCAAAGTCTATAGCATTTGAAATAGATCCTATGATTAAAAAAGAGTATGAAATAGAAAATATAAATACAGTAATAAATATAGTAAGTTGGAATTGGCAGTTTGATACAAACGCAAAAAAATATATACAGATATTAAAATATCATCCACAAGTATTAATTATTCAAGAGTGTACAAAAAATGACTTTGATTATATAAAAAATATGTGGAAATATAAAAATTGGTATAATGACGATTTAAATAATGAGCATAGTCCTCTTGGTGTCGCAATATTTTCCAATGACTATAAAATAGAATTTACGAATATATTTAACCGTAAATTTAGATACATAATTCCTTATTATCTTTCAAATGAAAAATATAAGTTTACTCTATTTTCAGTTTGGACAAAACCTGAAGATGACAGTGATATTAAATATAATAAATATCTTAATAAAGCTATTGATTTTTATCAAGAAAATAGAATGATTGATGATCATACAATATTTATTGGTGATTTTAATACATTTGCCAATAAAAACAATAACAATTTAAAAGAATTGGAAGAAAAATTTGATATTGTTTCTATGATTAATAGTACTGTAAATACGGAGTTTAATAAAAAATATACATATTATCATGGAAAAGATAAACATGGAGTTGATAACTATGGCATAAATGATTTTTGTTTTGTCTCAAAATACTTAAAAAACAAATATGATATAGAATTAATGATTGATTTACATAATGAATGGGACGATAAAGAAGATAAAAAACATCATTGGAAAGGATTATCAGATCATTGCCCTATATCACTAAGTATAACATTAAAAGAAAATAATAATGGTATTATTTTAGATATTAATTCTGAAGAAAGTATAAAAAAGTTCGAAGAATGGTATATGAGTGGAGACCGGCTCAATGTCTAAGAACGATATTGAAATAGTCCTTATCAAAATACCTGAACAAACAAGACAGAAATCCCTATCCGCTTGCGAGCGGGGAAATGCTTATCTAAAGAAAAAAGAGTATGACATGGCAATCAAAGAATACTCTGAGGCTATCAGGCTTGACCCGAATTTTGCCGTGCCTTACTACCACCGTGCGGAAATTTACTATTATAAAAAAGAATACGACTTGGCAATCAAGGATTATACCGAAAGCATCAGACTTGACACAGATCATGTTATGACCGGTTGGGCATACTACAAACGAGGGGAAATTCACTATATGAAAAAAGAATATGATCTTGCATTTAATGACCACCTCGAAGCTGTCAAACACCCAGGTTTTCCTGAATTTTCTTACATCAATGCGGAAAAATGCTCATTTTGCGGATTGCCGTATGAGCTAACACACGGTTCAATAGCCATTGGGAATGATAAATTTATATGCGGCAAATGTATCAACAAGGCTGAAACAATGGAAAGAATAAAACTGGAAAATGATAAACTGTATCAACAAATCATCGAAGATTATCAGAGATATTTAGAATTTCACAAAAAAATTGACGCAATGGATACGTCTAAAAAAGCAATACGGCTGACTAACCCAACCATAGAAGAATTAAACATTGATAAGTTAGATTACGGAGAATTACAGGATTTATTCGATAGTTATACGGAAATTAATATTATGCCGTCTGATTATCAACGAATAATAAGTATTGTAAAAAGAATGAAGCTGCTATTGAATGAGAAAAGCAATTCACAGGAAATATCTCAGCGTTGGGGTAATATGATCGTACAGATGAACGATAAGTACAATAATATTATTGAGTCAATGGAAGATTTGATTAAGACAAATGCTTTGAATTTTGAATAAAGTTGATATTGATAGTAAAAAACAAAGAAAATAATTTTTTTCACTCTACCGCTATATGATAGAGTGAGCATGGTATAATTTACCCATGTATAGAGGAAAAGAACCGTCTGAGCTAAAAGCCGGGGAAGTGCCTATTCAAAAACAATGGCCAGGTATAAAAACTTCTTATGAACTTTCCTCTGAAGAAAAACAAGAAATGCAAGAACTTGCGAAGTGGTGTTTTGAAGTAGACTCTAAAGAATGATTTACATGGCAGGAGGAAATATGATCTACAACAAAAATAAAAGAAAATTCGGTGAGGGAATTTGGTGGAAATCATCAAAGTATAAGAAAACTCAAAAGAATAATACGCCTGATATTGAATCAAACATATCAGTATTTATAACACCGGCTATTCGCATAGTATCTAAAGCTGAAAAAGAAGCTTGGGAAAGAGCCGCGCTTGAAATCGGATGTAAACGCTCCGCAAGTGAATCAGGAGTATCAGAATTTATTACGTCAGATGTACGCATAGTGTCTAAAGCTGAAAAAGAAGCTTGGGAAAAAGTCGCGCTTGAAGTTAAGCGTAATGCCATTGTAGAAAACATAGTATCAAAACTTATCCCACTTATAGAAGAAGCTTTAAAAAAAGTAGAAGGGTTAAGAACATGACAGAAGTGCTTTCCCAGGATGAGATTGACCAGCTTCTCGCCGCGATAAACGCCACAGGAAAAGAGACTGAAAATACAAGCACAGATGCGGACAGCAGGAAGATAAAGATATACGACTTCAAACGCCCCGATAAATTCTCCAAAGAACAGATAAGAACATTTTCGTTTCTCCACGAAACCTTTGCCCGCTTAACAACTACCAGCCTTTCCGCTCAATTACGGAACATGGATCACGTTCATGTCGCGTCTGTAGATCAGCTTACCTACGAGGAATTTATTCGTTCTATACCTACCCCGACTACATTGGCGGTTATAAATATGGATCCTCTAAAGGGGAATGTAATCTTAGAGATTGATCCCGATATAACATTCTCAATTATTGACAGGATTTGCGGCGGTACAGGAGAAAAAACAAAATCTCAGCACGAGCTAAGCGATATTGAACAGTCTATCATGGAAAACATTATTGTCCGTATGGTGGGTAATCTGCGCGAAGCATGGACACGGATAATTGACCTGCGTCCACGGCTGGCGCAGGTCGATACAAATCCCCAATTTGTCCAGATCGTTCCCCCTAATGAAATGGGAGTTTTAATAACGCTGGAAACAAAAGTAGGCGATGTGGAAGGGATGATAAATATCTTTATTCCTTATATCACTGTCGAGCCAATTATTGAAAAAATATCAATTTGGCGTATGTCAAGTCATAATAATACGCTGCTAAGATTATCAACTAAAATAGAATTAAATAAAAGGAAAGACGTTCCTGTCCGCCTAAGCGCCGAGATTTTAAGTCGAGATTATCCTATCAAAGAAGTTTTGAAATGGGATACTGAAACGCTTATCCTGCCGCTTCGGCCTCTCACTCCAGGCTATTGTTATCTGAGGCTTGGGGACAGGCGCGTATGGCAATGCCAAATACTGCCGGATTGCAAGTGGTTCCCCAAAAAAATCGCTATTGTCAATTATGCTGAAAAACCATTTGGAACAGAGGGAAATAAGAAAATCAATGAAGTTAATCCGCTTGTAAGTGATGCCCTGTCCAGCGCGATGGTGAAGATTAACGTAGAATTGGGAGCCGCGTTAAAAACAGTAAAGGAAGTTTTTGCAATGGGCGAAGGGATGATTGTTGAGCTTGATACCCTCGCCGGACAACCGCTGGATGTAAAAGCCAATGGCATCCTCATCGCCACGGGTGAAGCGGTGGTTATTGATGAAAATTTTGGGGTAAGGATTACCGAATTTATTGAAAACCCCGGCGATATTGAGCATTGAAAAATATTTTTCACTCTATCGGTATATGATAGAGTGAGTGTGGTACAATTTAAGCATGAAAGAGGCAAAAGATTAAAAAGATGGCAGAGATAATTTCCAAAGAAAAAATTGAAAAACTTATCACCGC
>NZ_BDHE01000485.1:0-68839 GCF_054786175.1 Treponema sp. R8-4-B8 | reverse complement strand
TTATACGCTGATATTCCCGTTATATTTCTTACAAGCAGTTCAGATGACGACATTGAGGCAAAAGGGTTTGAACTTGGAGCGGTAGATTTTATCTTAAAACCTTTTTCCGCGCTCGTACTGCTAAACCGCATTAAAATACAGTTGGATATTGAAGACGTTATCGGCGAGCGTATAAATAGAGTCAAACTTCTTCAAGACGGCTATATGGCCGCTATCGCGAATGTAATAGAAGAACGCGACATAGATACTGCCGGCCACAATGAGCGTATTGCGGCGGATATAAAAATACTTCTAACCGCAATGAAAGAAAGCGCCGTGTACGCCGATGAAATTTCAAGCTGGGATATTGATAAAATCGCGTCAGCCGCCCGTCTGCATGATATGGGAAAAATCAACATAGCAGAAACAATTTTAAACAAACCGGGAAAACTGGACGATAACGAATATAATCAGATTAAAACCCACCCCACTTACGGCGCGAATTTAATTGGCAAAATAGCGAAGCAAACGGGCGAAAAAGATTTTTTGCATAACGCTAAATTATTTGCCGAATATCATCACGAGCGCTGGGACGGCGCCGGGTATCCGCATGGGCTAAAAGAAACTGACATTCCGCTGCATGGCCGTATAATGGCCGTTATTGACGCGTATGACGCGCTTGTTTCCAAACGCCCTTACAAGGAACCGCTTTCTAATGAAGAGGCCGTTAAAATTATTACATCAAATTCAGGCCTTCAATTTGATCCTAAAATAATCGAAGTTTTTATCGCCATACAGGAGAGGCTAAAAGAAGTAAGAGGGACATTGTAATTTAGAAATAACTTAATGGCGTTATAGGCCTTACTAATAATTTTGAGAAGGGGGAAAAATTTAATGAGTAAACGCGCAAAAATAGCAGGAGCCGCCGTTATTTTTATCCTCCTTTCTCTAACAGCTCTTTTTATTACTAACAGCTACAACAGGGAAGCCATGAATCTTGAAGTCGCAATTTCTTTAGTAAAAGAAAAACTTAACGGCGACATGATGCATTTTGAATCCATGCTGGAGTATGAACAGGAATTCCCATTTGTACGCAATTACGATTTTATTGCGGTTATGTCCCGTGATTTGAAAATTGAGGCTGCTGTTTTTATCAAAGAAAATAACAATTATCGCAGCATAATTTCCAGCATTGTTGATTCTAACGGGAATCCGCAGACAAATCTTTTTATTGGAGAGGGAAGCATTGTATATGCCTTTATTGAAGACGGCAATGAATATTCGGGAAAAGACTATATTCTGGACAATGAGTACTATACCTTATACCGCCCTATTTTTCAGGACAATACAAACGAAGTTATAGGCGTTATTTTTACCGGCATTAAAATGTCAACGATAGAAAATATAATCTCGCCGAAAAGCGGTTTTAGGGTCATATATTTGCAAATAATAAAAACAGGCTTTATATTAGCCGGAATATTACTGACGATAATCATCATTGCCATATTGCTTAGGATTAACACAGATAAAAAAATAGCGGAAGACAGTTTACGGACAATATTTGACACAATGCCATTGGGCGCGAACATTCACAGTAAGAACATGGATTTTTTTGACTGTAATGAAAGCGTAGTCAAATTATTTGAAATGTCAAGCAAACAGGAACTTATCGAAAAATTTTATCAGCTTTCGCCCGAATATCAGCCGGACGGTAAATTGTCAAGAGAGAAGATGCTGGAAGTTATTAACAAAGGTTATAACGACGGTTACTACCGTTTTGAGTGGATGCACCAGAAACTGAACAGAGAGCAGATACCGTGTGAAATTACGCTTGTACGGACTAAACATGATAAGGATTTTCTTATAACGGCTTATCTTCGCGATTTGCGCGAATCAAAGCAAATGTTAAAAGAAATCCATCAGCGTGAAAAATTATTGAATACCGTAAACAACGTGGCCGGTATTTTGTTGTCTGTTAATAATGAAAATTCTTTTACAGCTCCGCTATTAAAGAGTTTTGAACTTATAGGGCGCTGTCTTCATGTTGATCGCGTTCAAATTTGGCGTAACGAGGAGATAAACAGCGAACTGAATTTTGTCCTGCGGTATGAATGGCTGAGCGAATACGGCAAAAACAACGTGCAAATTCCCTTGGGCTTGCACTTTCCCTACAGTTCAAAACCGGAGTGGAAAAAATTATTTTTGCGCGGCGATTACATAAACGCGCCGTTATCAGACTTGCCGGAAGACGACCGTCTGTTTTTGTCTTCATACGGAATGAAATCCATTGTTATTATCCCGATGTTTATAGAAAACAATTTCTGGGGTTTTTTCAGTATTGACGACTGCCTGCGGGAACGTGTCTTTTCTGATGATGAAATCCATATATTAACATCCTTGGGTTTGATGATGACCAACGCCATAGACAGAAATTTGCATTTAGCCAAAATACGCGAGGCTAACGAGCGCGTACATGTTATGTTTGACGCCATGCCGTTAGGCGCGGCCTATATTGATGTTAATTCCAATGTTTTAGAATGTAATGAGGAAATGGTTAAAATATTCGGATTGTCAAGCAAACAGGAATACATGGAAAGATTTATTGATCTTAACCCTGAGTACCAGCCGGACGGAAATTTATCGAAAACTAAGATAGCTGACGCCATTAATAGGGCTTTTGCGGACGGTTATCTCCATATAGAAGCTATGCACCAGAATCTGAAAGGCGAGCCGATACCTTGCGATATTACGCTTGTGCGTATTAAAAATAATGACGATTTTGTTTTAGCGGCTTATGTGCGCGATTTGCGCGAGTTAAAAGACGCCGTTTCCGAAATGAATGAATCAGTAAAATCATTTAATCTTCTGGAAAACATACTAAACAACATTAATGCTATGGTTTACGTTACTATTCCTCAAACCGGCGAAATTTTATTTATTAACAACTTCATGAGGAGGCATTATAATATTACAGGTGATTATGTGGGGATGTTTTGCTATAAATTGTTTTTTCATGACAAAGACGGAATATGCGATTTTTGTCCCTGTCATAAACTTGATGAAGATCCGCAAGGGACAGTTATATGGGAATTGCATAGTCCAATAACAAACCGCGTATATCAAAATACCGACCGATATATGGAATGGGCTGACGGAAGAATCGTCCATATTCAACATTCAATTGACGTAACCGATTTAGTTATCGCAAAAGAACAGGCAATTCGCGCTAACAACGCAAAAAGCAATTTTTTAGCAAAGATGAGCCATGAAATACGCACTCCCATGAACGCGATCCTTGGCATTACGGAGATTCAACTGCAAAATCATAATATTCCCCATGAGATAAAGGAAGCCTTAGGGAAAATTAATAATTCCGGTTATTTGCTGCTTGGCATTATAAACAACATACTGGACATGTCAAAGATAGAATCAGGCAAACTGGAACTGTCGATTGGCGTTTACGACGTTCCAAGCCTTATAAACGACACGGTTCATCTTAATGTCGTATTATACGACAGCAAACAAATTGACTTTACCCTTGACATTGATGAGAACATTCCGTCAAGGTTGTTAGGTGACGAACTGCGGATCAAGCAAATTATAAACAATCTACTTTCCAACGCCTTTAAATACACGGATAAAGGTGTAATTTCAATGTCTATTTCCGCCGAACACAATGAAGATCCTTCGATGGTAACGCTTGTTTTCCGAATAGCGGACACGGGGCAGGGAATGAATCAAAAACAGTTGGATAAGCTATTCGATGAGTTTACGCGCTTTAATACGGACGTGAACAGCAAAGTGGAAGGCACGGGTCTGGGGATGAGCATTACAAAACAACTTGTCACTATAATGGGCGGTACAATTGACGTAGAGAGCGAGCCTGACAAGGGTTCCGTGTTTACCGTGCGCTTGCCGCAAAAAATAAACAGTAATGATTTATTAGGCAAAGAAACGGCTGAAAAACTAAAAGATTTCCGTTCCTCTGATATAATACAAATGGAAAAAAAGACGCAGATTGTTTGCGAATATATGCCATACGGCAAGGTTTTAATAGTTGATGACGTGGATACGAACCTGTATGTCGCAAGGGGATTAATGTCCCCTTATGGCTTAACTATTGAAACCGCAAAGAGCGGTTTTGAGTTGGTAGATAAAATTAAAAACGGCGCCGTTTATGACATTATCTTCCTTGACCATTTTATGCCAAAAATGGACGGCATAGAAGCCGCAAAAATTATACGGGAAATGGGTTATACGAATCCTATCATAGCGTTGACAGCTAACGCGATTGTAGGGCAGGCTGATATGTTTTCAAAGAACGGATTTGACGGGTTTATTTCCAAACCTATAGACATACGTGAATTGAACGCTACTCTTAATAAACTGGTACGCGACAAATATCCTGCTGAAGTAGTTGAGGCCGCGAGGGCTAAAGCGTCATCTAATAATCGTATGGTCAGGAAGACGGATCCGGCGTCTGATCCCGGATTAAGGGCGATTTTTGCGCGTGACGCTGAAAGCGTCTATAAACGGTTAAAATCAATACTTGACAATTCGTTCCGCAGAACTGATGATATCACGCAATACGTTATTGACGTTCATTCAATGAAAAGCGCGCTTGCAAATATGGGCGAAGAAGAAGCGTCCGCCTTCGCGCGCAGGCTGGAAATAGCGGGACAGGCAAAAGATATACAGCTAATAACATCAGAAACCCCTGCATTCATGGAAGCTTTAAAGAAAGTTATCGAAAAACTCAAGCCAAAAGAAGACGCTTCCGTACCGGAAAATTTTGAAAACGATCTTGTTTTCCTATCCGAAAAAATGTTCGTTATCAAAACGGCGTGCGATAATTATGATGATGTTACGGCCAATGCGGCGTTAAAAGAACTTGAGCAAAAAAAGTGGTCGCGTTCCATAAAAAATTATATCAGCGCCCTTTCCATGCATATACTCCACGGCGATTTTGAGAAAGCCGCTAACATAGCCAATGATTATTTGTAAAGTTAGTATGCTGACTTTACAAAAGCATTATTCCCAAATTTTCTCTCGCAAAGGCGCAAGAGACTGTAGAAAAACATCTGAGAAGAGGTTCTCGCAAAGGCGCTAAGGACGCAAAGTTCCTGTACGATAACCCATTATTAACTAGATATATTAATTTAATTACAAATCTTGAATGAAAAACGATGATCCTACAAACAACAACTTTGCGCCTCTGCGCCTTTGCGAGGTCTTTTTGTTAATCAAAGTACTAGTCTTTAAAATCTTTTTTTCGGATCATGTTGCGCTGAATTTTTCCGCTGATTGTTTTTGGCAGTTCGGGGGTAAACTCTATAATGCGCGGGTATTTGTACGGAGCCGTTACGCGCTTGACATGGTTTTGCAGTTCGCGGATTAATTCGTCCGAGGCGGCGTATCCCCGCGCGAGAACGATGGTGGCCTTCACTACCTGCCCACGCATCGGATCGGGGGCGGCGGTGACGGCGCACTCAAGCACCGAGGGGTGCTCCATCAGGGCGCTTTCAACTTCAAATGGGCCAATGCGGTAGCCCGAACACTTGATCACGTCGTCATTGCGGCCTACAAACCAAAGATAGCCGTCATCGTCTTTCCACGCCATGTCTCCCGTTTGATAGATTCCGTTGTTCCAGTTATTTAAAGTTATTTCCCTGTCTTTCCAGTAACCGCGGAAAAGGCCGGGAAAATCAGAATTGCCGATTACGGGCGGAATATTATCGGCTGTGGCGCCTTCGGTTTCGTACATATTTTTCCCAGCGCTTGTTATGCTCATGTTTCCAACAATGCCCTCGTCACATTCTTTTCCGCTTTCGTCTAACAGTTTAAGGCCGAAAAGCGGCGCTGGTTTTCCCATTGAGCCCGGCTTTACTGGCAGCCATTTAAAAACAGCCGCCATTACGGAAGTCTCACTCTGGCCGAACCCTTCATAAATTTCAAGTTTTGTCAGTTCCCTAAATTTATTGTAAACTTCAGGGCTTAACGGCTCCCCGGCCACTGAGGTATGGCGAATAAAACTAAAATCATAATGTGAAAGGTCTTCCTTAATCAAATAACGGAATACCGTGGCAGGAGCGCAAAATGTTACGGGTTTCAGCCTCTGAATAGCGTCTAACATTCCCTTGGGCGTGAATTTTTCCGTGTCATAAACGCCGATAGCCGCGCCGCAAATCCACTGCCCGTAAATTTTTCCCCACGCAAACTTTGCCCAGCCGGAATCAGTCTGCGTCAGGTGGACGCAGTTATCTTCCGCGCAATGCCAGTATTTTGCGGTAACAATATGCCCCAACGGCAGGCTGTGGTTGTGAAGCACCATTTTAGGCATTCCAGTCGTACCGGAAGAAAAATAAATTAACATCGGGTCTTTTGCCGTTGTCGGCATTCTTTTAAAATTTTCAGGCGCTTTTTGAATTTCCGCCCTCATGTCGATAAAGCCCGGCGGAATTTTTTCGCCGATAACGGCTATTTTTTCCAAATTGGGGCAGTTCGGACGAGCCAAAGCGATATTGTCAAGCAGATCTTTGTCATCGACGGTAATTAAAAGTTTCACGTTGGCGATATTGCAGCGGTAGTCCAAATCTTTAGCCGTTAGCTGGTATGTGCCGGGAATGCAAATCGCGCCTATTTTTGAAAGGGCGCACATTAATACCCACACGCCGGGACGCTGTTTTAAAATCAGCTTTACCACGTCGCCTTTTTTCACGCCTAAAGACAAAATGGCGTTTGCGGCTTTGTCGGATAGCCGTTTTATTTCCGCGAAAGTAAAAGATTTTACAACTTCGGTATCGTCTGTCCAAAGGAGGGCGAGCTTTTGCGGCTGTAATCTTGCCCATTCGTCAACTACGTCGTAGGCAAAATTAAAATCATCCGGCGCGTTACAACGATAATTTTCATAAAAATCATCGTAACTTTCAAAATCAATACGCGGCAAATAGCGTGAAAGTATTTCGTTCATAAATTATTCCTGAATTACCGTTAAAAATCGCGCCCTGCCGTTCACGGCGATTTGCGAATGAGGCAGACGCGCGTCAAAATAAATAGAGTCCCCTGAATTTAAAATATGTTCGGTTTTTACAACCGTCACTTTTACCTGCCCTTCAATTACAAAGTTAAACTCCTGTCCCGAATGAGACACCTGTGCCGCAGGTGGCTTTGAAGAGTCAAGCGTTACAAGCAACGGCTCCATAGTTCTGCGTCTGAAGTTATACGCGAGACTTGAAAATTCATATCCAGGGTAACGCTCAATTTGCACCCCCTTGCCGTCGCGGCAGACCGCGGCGCTGTCCATTCTTGCCTCTTCCCCTGTAAGAAGAACCGTAACGTCCGTGCCAAGGCGGCCTGCTATCGTATACAAAACGCTTATCGGTATGTCCAATTCGCCGTTTTCGTATTTGCTGTAAGTTTCAAAAGGAATATCCGTATCTTTTGCCATATCAAGGGAGCTTATTTCAAGAATCTCCCTTAATTCTTTTATCCTTTCGGGAACATGGGCTACTTTTTCATTCATATAAACTCCCTCCAATCCCTTCCTGTAATCCTGTCGTTTTCATCGCGTATTTCAAACGGCAGCTTAATGTCTTCCGTCCCAAAAAATTTAAGCCGCTCCTCATTTACTTTTAAACCTGATATTTCGTTATTCAAAATTACATTCACATAATCAGAAATGCTGTTTAGTTTTTTTTCGACATACACTCCAAAAAGTTCGTTATAGTAAATATCAGACGCGTCATGTATGTCGGTTCCGGCGGTAGCTGTTTTTCCAATACATTTCGCATAACGGCACGCAAGGGCGTCATAAGACGGATCGTCATGCCCGCCGTTGGCGACCTCAACCCCGTCCACGCAGCCTGTTGAAAGCACGACTTTTGGAATGTAAACCCGTTGCCTGAACGGGTGCGCCTGAACGACGCAGCCTCCCGATTCTTTTACCGCGCGGTACTGCTCTCCCCTTGTCCAATTGCGGGCTTCAGGGTGTTTAAGCAGCCATTCCCTATCAAGCCCGTAAACAAGATAATCATCACTGCTGTCAAACGTCTCTTCCCAGCCAAAAAAAACGTCAAACCCCCTGCGTTCCCCCTCGTTTCGCGCGTCTTCATACCCCTGGCAAAAACTGTTTACCCAATCTTCCCACGGAAGCCTTCTTGATAACGAACAATTCGCGTTAAAAAAATGATCGGTTACTATTATTCCCGAATACCCCTTATCCTGATAACCGGCGATATAATCAGAACCGCGCGATATCGCGCATTTACTGACAGGAGAAGTGTGAAGATGGGTTTCGTATAGGTACGCCACAATTCATTATACCGAGAAAGAGCGCGTAGGTTCAATAGTAGGAAATTCTATAATCGTTTATCGCGGTAAAACCAAGGCTTGAATAGAGGCGGCGGGCGGCGGCGTTTGTCTTCTTGACAAAGAGCGTCACTCCCCTGCCTTCAGCGATTAGAGAGGAAATAAACTCATACGCCATGCGGCGGCCTATCCCCCTGCCTCGAAAATCGGGATGGACATAGACGCCGCCTACCTGATATCTGGTAAAAGAGACCCCGCTAACGTTAATTTTCCCGATAAGCCGCCCGTCAATTTCCGCAGCCAGAACCTTCCCCGTGGCGATTATGCCGGAAAGGTTTATCCGGCTTGCCGCCGGGCTAAAACTTGAGCCTTTGGGCAGCACTTCTTCCTTTTCGTAACCCGCCTGTAAAGGGGCCATCGCGTCAATATCGGTCATCATGGGCGTCCTTAAAACAAGATTTGAAAAACCGGATAAATTTTTCCCCTTGTCGGGGGGAGAATCAAGAGACATAAGTTCATAGTCTATTATCTCTTTCGCCTTCCAGCCGCTATTGCTTAACTCCCCTTCTAAGGCGATCACTTCGTTTTTCAACCCCTGCGCCGAATGAATCTTTTTAGAAGGAAGGAAACCTTTTTTTAAATCCAGCGCGGGAATTTTTACGCCGCGTAAAACAGGCAATATGTTGTTTTTAGAATTAATTAACAAAGCCTGAATCTTTTCTTCCGCGCACAGTACCCATATAAGCGTATTTACTTCATTACGCGCGATAAATTTAGCGCAGGCGTTGACATAATTATTTTCGTTATCCATTAATAATTTTTCAACGCGCGTAAAATCACTTTTTTTTATTTTACGCCAGATAGAACCGTCACTCATAGGGAAGTATGCCCTGCGCGGGGATTTTGCCTGTTATCGCTGAAAAACCGGCGGCGAAAGATTCGGAAGCGTAACTGTACACCGCCACCGCGCCCGTAATCCAGGGGACGCTTTCAAGGAAAGCGGGGCTCAGCACCGAAAGAACTATAACTTTTTTATTTAAGCGCTGCAAATTACGCAGCAAATTTAAATCGTAATTGTCTGATAGGCAGAAAATTATCGTGTCCGCGTTATTCGCATAATACGCTATTTCAGGCGGTTCCGCCCCATTGTAATAACGGAAAACCAAGGCGTTGGGAAACGCCGCCCTTCCATAAGTAAAAAAATACGGAAATCTTCCGGCTAAAAGAACGCGCCCAGCATTCTCCCTTGTTACAGGAAAGACGGAATCTGCCGGAACCGGCTTTATTATCGTTACGCTGCGCGCGGCAAGATTCATAAAATAAGCGGAAGCTTCCGCGTCGGGCAGTCCTTTTTCCACTTTTTTTAAATCGGGAATATACGTTATTTTTGAATTGCCGCGCAGAAAGGTTAATTTTAACTCCAGCACTCTGCGGGCCGCGGCTCTTACATACTCGCGGAATTCTTTTTCATCTCTCATTGAATTAATCAGGTAAACCCACACAGGATCAAAAAGAACTGGAGTATTTGAAAACATAATAATATCGTTACCGGCGATAATAGCCTGTTTCGCGGTTCGGGAGAGCGTGCCCATATAAGTTGTCGCCCCTACCATATTTAAATCGTCGGTTACAACAACTCCCTTAAAACCGATTTTGTCGCGTAACACATCGCGCAGGAACCAAGAGGAAAGCGAAGCGGGAGCGGTTCCCGCCCTTGTCAGTGGAAACGAAAGATGCCCGCTCATGACGGCGGGAAGCCCTTCGCCCGCAAGCATACGGTAGGGGACAAGCTCCCTGTTCCAAAGCGCGTCAAATGATATTTCAATTTTTGGCAGAATCCCGTGGGAATCAAGACCGGTGTCCCCGTGGCCGGGATAATGTTTCGCCGTCGGAATAACGCCGGCCGCAAGCTGTCCTTTTACAAACGCCGCGCCAAGTATTCCCGCTTTTACAGGGTCATTTCCAAACGCCCTTGGCCCAATCAGCGTTGAAGAGTGGTTTGTAAAAAGATCGACAGTTGGGGCAAAATTCATATTGATTCCAAGAAGAGCCAATTCCCTGCCTATGTAATAACCTGATAAGTACGCGTCACGCGGATAACCTGACGCTCCAATCGCCATATTCCCAGGAGTGTCGCTGGTATTTCCCTTGATATGCCGAATCCAGCCGCCTTCTTGATCCGTGGCTATAAGAAGCGGAATTTGAAAAGGAGTATTTAAACTTGCCAACTGTAAAGAGCCGATAGTCTGTGCAAGACGGCGCGTATCAGAAGTATCCCAACCAAATATTTTTACCCCGCCGATATTCCTCTGATTAATCCAATCTATAATTAAAGGGTTCGTCTCTTCTCCGACCCAGCCAATCATAAAAATCTGAGCCAGAGCTTGTTCATCAGTCATGGCGTTTTCAATAGCGGCAGCAAGCTCAGAAGGAGCGCCGTAATCGTTGAAGTTGAGAGAAAAGAGAAGGGGGGGATAAAAAGAAAAGAGAAAAAAGAAAAGAGAAAAAAGAAGGGATCTTATTTTATAGTTTTTATTTATTATTTTCATAATTGCACTCCGATATATTATGATCTGCAACCGCGCAGTCGGCGTTTTCCTTTCTTCTTTCTTCATTTTTATTTTTTCTTTTCATCTATGTTTTCAGAGGCGTTATGTGCCGCTACCGCTCCGTCTGCGGCGGCTGTTACTACTTGGCGGAAAGCGCCTGATCTTACATCGCCCGCGGCGTAGAGACCGGGAATGTTAGTCGCCATTTTTTGATCTGTGATAATATAGCCGCTTTCATCAAGATTGGCGTTTAATTTGTCACCTGCGACAAGCGAGGACTGTGGAACGGCGCCAACAAAAATAAAAACCGCGTCGGCTTCTTCTTCATGCATTTCGCCTGTTTTTACATCGGCTAACACTAGTGACTTCACTTTTTTTTCGCCTTTTATTTCTTTAATTACCGTGTTAAAGCGAACTTCAATATTAGGGTTTTCAAGCGTCCGTTTTACAAGGGCTTTTTGCGCCCGGAAACTGTCACGGCGGTGAACCATTACTACCTTGTCAGTCAGGTGGGAAAGGTAACGCGCTTCATCACAGGCGGCGTCCCCTCCCCCCGCTACAAATATTTTCTTATTTTTAAAAAAATTACCGTCGCAGGTGGCGCAGTAGGAAACTCCCTTTCCCGTAAATTCTTTTTCTCCCGGCACATCCAGTAATCGCGGTTTCGCCCCCGTCGCTATAATGACGGCTAACGCGGCGCGCGCCGTACCGTCTGAAAGGCCTATTGTAAAAATATCGCCGTTTTTTTCAAGCGAATTTACTTCTCCAAAAAGAAATGACGCGCCGAATGATTCCGCCTGACGGTGCAAATCCATCACAAACTCGTAACCTGTTTTTGGCGCATAACCTTCGCCGCCTATATTACCCGGGTAATTTTCAAGCGCGTCAATAAGCAGAGCCTGCCCGCCTACGGACTGTTGTTCTATAACAAGAACTTTTAAATTCGCCCTTGCCCCGTATTGGGCGGCAGTCAGCCCCGCGGGCCCCGCTCCAATTATAATAAGATCAGCATCTATTTCAGACATCTTCTCTCCCAACCATATACTTTTTTAGCTGTTTCATTTATATTAAATTGTGAGCTTAAAACCGTCAATTACGCCTGTCATTATTTTTGCGATAATTCTCAGTTTCCCGGTGAAAATTCACGCGCAGACTGTTTTTCCGCGCATTGAACCGGATTTAAAGGCGATTAACTATTACCGTTTGGGAATAAAATCCGGTTACTCATGGCAGGATCTGGCGGAAATAAGCCTTTGGTCATCCGGAGACGCGGCGCTGTCAGGCATGGAAAAAATTAAATCCGTTGTCAGCGCGTTGAGCGCCGCTATCGATCCCGCCGCTTCCGGCAGGGAGAAGGCGGAATTTATCCTCGGTTACATGCACAAAAACATTTTAAAATCTTATTCACTTTACCAAACAAGATTAGACAACCTGCTTTCTACCGGAAGGTTTAACTGCGTCTCATCCGCCGTTTTATATGTCATCCTTTGCAAATCCGCGGGGTTAGATACAAGCGGGGTTATGACAAAAGACCACGCGTTTGTAATGGTCCATATTAACGGACAGGATATTGACGTGGAAACGACAAACCCTTACGGATTTGATCCGGGAAACAGAAAAGAGTTTCACGATTCAAGCGGAAAAATTACTGGCTTCGCCTATGTGCCGCCGCAGAATTACCGCGACAGGCAGACGATAAATCAAATAGAACTTGTCTCATTAATTTTGAATAACAGAATCGGCGATTATGAAAGATCGAATAACTTTACCGCTTCCGTTCCCCTTGCCGTTGACCGCGCCGCATTGCTTTTAGGAGATTCTTATATCCTTACTTCAGGAATCTCAACATCCGAATTTTTATTTGTTGATCCAAGAAAAGACCTCATGGACAGATTGTTAAATTACGGCGCCTCCCTTTTAAAAAGCAACAAAGAGGAAGAATGCATCCGCTGGGCTGTTTTCGCGTCTTCAACATATCGCGACAATAACCGCTGGCAGGAGTTATTTCTTGCGGCTGTTAATAACAGGATTTCAAGGTATATAAAAGAAAGAAAAATTTCCGACGCGCGTAATTTTCTTGAAACTCAAAAGACTAATATAACCGAAGCCGATTACGCACAACTAGACGCGCTGATTGTTGACGCCGATATTTTAAACAGGGCGAATAATTTTAAAACAAGCGCCGAAGGGGACGAAATTATAGCCGACATTGACAAGGCGCGCAGCAGCGGCAGATTAAATGAAAAAAGAGCGACGGAATTATTAACTTACACTATTCAAAAAGTAGCGATGCTCCTAAGCGCTCCCCCGCTCAGGGATTGGCGGGCCGCTATTAAATACTTAGAGAACGCCCTTTCCAAATACGGCGCAAACCGCGAAATAGAACAATCCCTTAGCACATACAAGAGTAATCTCGCGACTGACTATCACAACCGTTTCGCCGCAGAGTGGAACAAGAAAAATTTCGATGAAGCAGAGCGTATTTTAAATGAAGGTCTAAATGAGTTCCCCAATGACAGGCAGTTATTGTCGGACAAGCAGATTATTGCTAAGCAGGCTCGCTAAATTAATTCGAAAGAGTTCTCACTAAGATCACAAAGAAGAAGCAAGGTTTTTTGTCCGTTATATTATCGTGAAGCCCACGCATAACCTTAGGACAATACCCCCCTTCCCCCTTTGTGATCTTTGTTTCTTCGTGATCTTTGTGTGAAGTTTTTGGGGAATAAATCTTTTATTTTTTCCCGTAATAATTAATTAAACAGCCGTCTATCAGTATTTGTCTCTCAGAGTCAGTAAGTCCGCCTAGGGCGGCTTTTATCTCTTTGACAGTTTCACCTAACACAAAGCCGTTGATTGTCTCCTTTTTACTTTGAACGGCGGACTTTATTCCGGGGAAGAAAATATAATCGCCGTTTGAGAAAGAAGTTTCATCGGTAATAAGGAAGGGAAGTATTCCCCAGTTTATTAGGTTTGACCTGTACCTTTTTGTCGCGTATTCAAGGGCGAAATTCGCGCCGCCGCCAAGTACGCGCTGGCAGGAAGCGGCCTGCTCTCTTGCGGAGCCGTCTCCGGGCTTGCGGGCAAAAATTGCGCTCGCTATGCCTATTTCGGAAAGCCCGACGCTTGAATAGCCTTCAATGCTACGGATTTTTTTCAGTATTTTTTCCAGTTCGCCGTCCGCTTTTCCGTTACTCCTTTGCTCTTCAAGGGATCGAGTTTCTTTTGCCCGGCAAACATAATTCGGGTCTTTGCGGCTTAGAGTGAATTCTGCCAGCTTCAGCGGATTTGAACGATATGATGAAGTTTCTCCTGAGGGAATAAGTTCATCGGTGGTGGTTACGGAGTCGGTGATAAAACTTACCACTTTTAATAAAAGGTTTTCGGGAAGCGCGGGCATCTTGGGCCAATCTTTGATATTGGGGCCGAACTTCAATTCCGTTTGCGGTTTTGGGTTTCCTACGCCGTTGTACACGCGCTTATCGTAAATGCTTTTGTCAAAGAAGAACTTGTATTTGCCGTATTTTACGTCAATGTCCGTCGCGGCGGTAATTTTTCCGCCGTTAATCGCGGTCGCGGCAATGGAGCGCGCGTCCATAAGAGCGACGGACGCTATTTGCCCATCGTTTGGCTTGGAACCTTCGCGGTTGGGGAAATTGCGCGTAACATGGCGGATTGAAAGCTCGTTATTCGCCGGAGTGTCTCCCGCGCCGAAACAAGGGCCGCAGAAAGCTTCACGCACAAGGACTCCCGCTTTCATAAATGTTTCCACCGCGCCGTTTTTTACAAGCTCAAGATAGGTAGGCTGGCTTTCGGGATACACGCTCATTGAAAAATTGCCTTTTCCTGTTGAGCGCCTTTTTATAATGTCCGCCGCCGCCATTATGTTGGAAAAAATGCCTCCTGAACAACCGGCTATTATCGCCTGATCAGCCCATACTCCGCCGTCATGGCATTTAACGCCCAGATTCAAATTAAGGCCTGTCTCTTTGTTTTCTTCTTCAATCTTCGCGAAAATATCTTTCGCGTTTTTTTGCAGTTCTCTAATCGCATACACGTTA
Organism: Treponema sp. R8-4-B8; assembly: GCF_054786175.1. Classification (NCBI taxonomy): domain Bacteria; kingdom Pseudomonadati; phylum Spirochaetota; class Spirochaetia; order Treponematales; family Treponemataceae; genus Treponema; species Treponema sp. R8-4-B8. The sequence continues at coordinate 53,946 of NZ_BDHE01000485.1, read as the reverse complement.
CTTGGATGGAACGGGAGCGCGATATTCGGCTCAATTTTTGATAAATCAATTTTGATAAAACCGTCATAGTAGGCGACGACTGCGGGCTTGAGTTCCTTGTAATCGTCTCCCCTGCCCCGCTCTTTAAAATATGCTTTTACCTTATCATCTGTTTTCCAAATCGACGACCAGCAGGCGGTCTCCGTCGTCATCACGTCAATTCCGTTGCGGAAATCAACCGTCATTTTATCAACGCCGTCTCCGATAAATTCAAGCGCCTTGTTTTTCACATAACCGTTTTTAAAAACCGCCCCGATAATCGCGAGCGCCACGTCCTGTGGGCCGACTCCCCTCGCCGTCTCTCCTTCAAGGTAAATCCCTATTATGGGAGGTGACGGCATGTCGTAGGTTCTGCCGACAAGCTGTTTTGCAAGTTCTCCGCCGCCTTCGCCGACCGCCATTGTGCCAAGAGCGCCATAACGGGTATGGCTGTCAGAGCCAAGAATCATCCTGCCGCAACCTGCCATCATTTCGCGGTTATAACTGTGAATGACGGCAAGGTGGGGCGGCACATATATGCCGCCGTATTTTTGCGCGGCGGAAAGCGCGAATACATGATCATCCTGATTAATCGTTCCCCCAACCGCGCACAAGCTGTTGTGGCAGTTGGTCAGCACGTAGGGCATGGGAAAACGTTCCATCCCGCTCGCCCGCGCGGTTTGAATTATCCCCACATAAGTAATATCATGGGAGGTAAGAGAATCAAATTTAAGCCGCAGATTATTATCATCGCCAGAGTTATGAGCTGATAAAATACCGTAAGAAATCGTCCCCTTTCGCGCCAGTTCTTTTAACGCGTCTACGCCATGCTGTGCCAATTTCGCCACCGCGTCCCCGTCATCGTTAATTATCTCTTTTCCTTCTATTAAAAACGCTCCACTGTTAAAAAGCTCTACCATAAAATACCCCTTTTCTTTACTCTAATACAAGATTGACGAATTGCCAATATCGTGATTTAATATATATATGGCTTTATCACCGCTTGAAGAATTAGACCTTCACTGGAAAGAGGAAGACCCCACCTTAGGACTCATGTCTGAAGGCGTGCAGTGCAAGGACATGAATGATATTATCGAGCGCATTACCAAAGTAAAAGATACGGTTAAAAAAATCAGTTTGAAAAATCAGCCTGCCCTTACTGAAGTCCCCGATATTTTAAAAGAGTGCGCTTGTCTTGAAGAACTGAACGTATCGCACACAAAAATCACCTCAATTCCAGAATATATTTTTTCTATGCCCAACCTGCGCGTTTTCTCCTGCTGTTGCAGGGAACTTCCTAATATACCTAAAGGCCTTGCCAAAGCGCAAAAGCTGGAAAAACTGCACATCAGGATTAACGAGAAATGGAATTTTCCAGAAGATATCGCGTCATTAAGCGAACTAAAAATCCTTAAGCTCGACATCTATTCCTCGGCGGCGTTTATAAAGGATTTAAAAAAATTAACTAAACTTGAAGAGTTGACATTGTCAATAAAATATGAGAGCGGGGCGGTTCTGACTTTGCCTGACTCTTTTATGAATCATCAGGCGTTAAAAAAATTGACCATTGTTGATATTATTTATAAAAACTATAAAATCCTGGATTTTGAGAGGATGGCGCGAATACTTTCATCATGCCCTCAATTTGAATATCTTACGCTTTTCGGTCTTACGATAAAAAAATCGAATAACCTTTCAAAACTTACCGGCCTTAAAGTGCTGGAACTGCGGCATTCAAAGATTGATGGAAAAATTTTTGATTCGATAAAGGAATTACAAAAACTTGAAAAGCTTGATATTCTTGGCAGTGAATTTAATATATATGAAATACCTGACATATTTGGCAATTTAAGCGGACTTCGTTCTTTTTCATTTGCCGGCAACTTTGTGCGGAAGCTTCCGCCATCGCTGTTCCTTTTAAATAATCTTACGACGCTGGAAATAGGCAGCACGGGAATTTCAATAATAGACGAAAAAGTCGGCAACCTTAAAAACCTGACAGGCCTTCAGATTTACGACAATATGCTTGAGAAACTTCCCAACAGCATATTTACTTTGCCTAAACTTGCCGTTTTAAATATTGAACAAAACTTTATCAAACAGCCGGAAATAGCCGCCATAAAACAAAAACTTGCCGAGTTGGGCAAGAAAGGCCAACAAATCGAATTTATATGCGGCGATCAGGGACACCGCCTAACCGTAAAAAAACTGCGGGCGTTGAATTTTTTTGAATCAATTAACAGTTCGGTTTATTACAGTTACTGCATGGCGGCGATGTATGAAAAGCCAAGTACGATTAAACATGTCAGGGACGATTTCCTGAAAGATAACGAGTATATTCAAGTTTGTCTTGAAGCCGCGCTTCGCAACATCTACCCGGATTTTCTTACTCACGTAAACCACAAACGCCTAAAGCGCGAAGACTACGAGCGCATCTGCTGGGCGGCTATCTTGCATCTGCCTTCGACTATTTCCAAGATGGTCGAGCCTACTAAGGAATTGCTGGAGTTAGCGGGTAAACGTTTCTAAATTTATTTGAGAAGAGTTCACACTAAGATCACGAAGGTACAAAGATCACAAAGGGGGAAGAGGGGGAGAAAGAAAAGAGAAAAGAGAAAAGAGAAAAGAGAAAAGAGAAAAAAGAAGAGCGTTTGTCCGAAGCAACGTGTGAGCTTCACGCTAAGATAACAGACATCTCTCTTCTTTCTTCTCTTTTCATTTTTCTTTCGTTTTACTCGTATAATACAAAGGGAGCGTAATAGAAGGGGTGGCTCCATTTGCTGCGGCGGAATTCTTGCTTTACTTCATAATACGCGTCACGGAAACTTTTTCCTTGTTTCAGGGCGCGTTTGTATACGCCTTCCATAAACTGGACAGCAGCGTCATCGTCAATAGGCCACAGGCTTACTCCGGCGCTACGAGTTCCGGCTATCATTAGAGAGCGTACCAGTCCTACCATTCCGTCACCGCGCTTCAAGCCGCCCTTACCGGTATCACAGGCAGACAGTATCACGGCGCGGGCGTTCAATCTTAACAGCGCGGCCTCCGCTACCGTCAGATAACCGTCTTCAGGGCTTTCCGGCATAAGGCCTGAAACCTCCGAGAATACTATTGACGACAATTCCGGGTACTGGCTGTTAAAATACCCGTGGCAGGCAAAGTGCAGAATGGGAACCCGCTCAAGCGTACCGTTAGCTGATAATTCTTTAACTTTCCTCTCGCTTGTTTCCCTGCCCAGAATAACAGTGCTTTTCGCGGCGATTTTTTTTATCGCTTTTACTTCGGTTTCCGTCCCCGGAAGATCCGCCCATGCAAGCCTGCTTCTGTAATACTCCCCGGCGGCGTCGAAATTTTGCGCGGGCTTTACGTCTTCTTCCGGCGCAAGCACCGTAAGGTTGCGGGTTCTTTCCGCCGCAGTTTTTCTCTTGTCATACCACGCGCCGCCAAAGGCAAGGACAGGCTCAGAATTGACTTTTCCCGCTTGCGCCGCCATGATGCTGACCGACACCGAAGGCGACATTGATATACGGTAAGTGACGCCGAGTTCCGGGCTGTTTGGGCTGTCCCGCAGTATGTCGAAGGGCAGGAAGGCAAGCTCGCCGTCCGGCACAATAAGGATACGTTTTACTCCGGCGGGAATAAGCCCTCTTTCCAAAATCGGTTTGATGAGCGCGGCGTACAGGGCATTACGTTCCGCTTCAAACTCATTTTCGGGAAGCAACTGTATCCTTCCAAGCGCGTTTCTATGATAGATTTTCTCAATCAAGGCTTTCACTGTTCCTGAATAGTCAAAGTCATGATCAAGAGTGACGGGGGTAAGACCGTCTTTTGTGATAACGAGGCAGTAAGAATTGATTGAAGGCCGGTCTTTGTAGGAACTTTGGCTGCCAGAAGTAGAGGGAGGAGTAAACTCCACGGATTTATCCCAGATAGCGAATTCAAGTATAGCGGTGTCATTTCCGCAGAATGTTTTCGCTTCGTTAAGAGAAGCGGTTTTCGGGTTACGCAATGCGGCATAGCGCGGTACTTTTTCAGTTATTTGCTTGTCCAGAGCGGCAAGTTCTTCTTCAGCGCGGGTCAATGCAATGCCAGCCTCGGCATAGAGTTCTTGTTGTGTCTGGGGGTTGAGTTTCCCGAGCATTTCCTGAATGTTACCTATCGTCTCGGTAAGCGCCCGTACACGCCTTGCGTCAGCATTGGCTATGCCAGGAAGGCGCAGGGCTGCCTCCGTGCCCATCTGTTCTAAGAAGCCTCGGCTACGCAAGCCCTCGGAAACGGCAAAGGCGCGTTCTGCGGAACCGAAGCGGGATTCAAAGTCCAGGGAGGCGTAGTATTGGTAGACCATGCTTGTCATGAGTGCCGCGCCTCGGCGGCCAAGACCGGCGCGGGCCTTTTCCGCTTTCGCGACGCTTAAGGATAAGGCTTCGCGGGCAACATTAGCCAGTCTCCGCACAAAGGCGTTTGCGTCCAAAACTGCATCGAGGAAGGGATAGTTTTCGTAGAGATTTCCCGCAAATGCCCAGGAGCATAAAAAAATATCAAGGATATTGGCACTCGCGTCTGCGGCAATTGCTGCATGGGTGTAGTCGGCTATGGCTCTGTCCAGTTCGCCTTTAGCATAATACGCAGTTCCTCTGTTGTTATAGGCACCTGTATACTCAGGGTTTAAGGTAATAGCCTGGGTGTAGTCGGCTATGGCCATGTCCAATTCTCCTTTATCTTTATATGCGATTCCGCGGTTGTTATAGGCATGCTCTAACTTAGGATTTAAGGTAATAGCTTGGTTAAAGTCGGCTATGGCTCTGTCCAGTTCACCTTTATAGTAATACACGCCTCCGCGGTTGTTATAGACTCCGTCATCCTTTGGGTTTAAGGCAATTGCCTGGGTGTAGTCCGCAATGGCCCTGTCCAGTTCGCCTTTATCGGTATATGCAACGCCACGGTTGTTATAAGCACTGTCATCATTAGGGTTTAAGGCAATAGCTTGGGTATAGTCGGCTATAGCTCTGTCCAGTTCGCCTTTAGCGTAATACGCGTTTCCGCGGTTGTTATAAGGGGAGTCATTTTTAGGTTTTAAGGCAATGGCCTGGGTGTAGTCGGCTATGGCCCTGTCCAATTCGCCTTTAGTTCTATACGCTTCTCCGCGGTTGTTATAGGCGGAGGCATTCTTAGGGTTTAAGGCAATAGCCCGGGTGTAGTCGGCTATAGCCCTGTCCAATTCGCCTTTATAGGAATAAGCTTCTCCGCGGTTACTATAGGCTATGTCATCCTTTGGGTTTAAGGTTATAGCTTGGGTGTAGTCGGCTATGGCTCTGTCCAGTTCGCCTTTATAGAAATAAGCTTCTCCGCGGTTGTAATAGGCTTCTGCGAGCTTTGGGTTTAAGGCAATAGCCTGGGTGTAGTCGGCTATGGCCCTGTCCAGTTCGCCTTTAGCGGTATACATGACTCCGCGGTAGATATAGGCATCAGCATCCTTAGGGTTTAATGCAATGACCTGGGTGTAGTCGGCTATGGCCTTGTCCAGTTCGCCTTTAGCGTAATATGCAGCTCCGCGGTTGTAATAGACATTTAAATTATTAGGGTTTAAGGCAATAGACTGGGTGTAGTCGGCTATAGCGGCATCTAAATTCCCAGCATTGTGATAGCTAACTCCACGGTTAAAGTAAAACCTCGCATCTTGGGCAAAGGCTGATGGCAGGACGCATAACAGCAAAAGGCAGGGTAAAAACAAGCGGTATTTCATTTTTTGTCTCCTTATGTAGCGTAGCATAAAGACGGAAATATGTCAAACTGTCGGCGGGGATTGTTATGGATGGGGATACGCTCCAGTATCACTATAACATGGCATGCTTTATTATTGCCGTTGATGTAATTTTGTGCTATTATTAGTAAGTGAGGGTATTCAAAAACGCATGGTTTAATCGGTTCACAAAAAAAGAAGGCATCAATGACGACGAACTTTTGAATATTGCGGATCAGCTTGAAGCAGGACAAGCCGATGCTGATTTAGGAGGCGGTGTTTTCAAAATGAGAATAGCCCGTCCAAGCGAGGGTAAATCTGGCGGTTATAGGGTTATCGTATTTTTCAGGAGTGAAGAACGGGCTTTCTTTGTTTATGGTTTTGCCAAGTCCGACAGAGACAATATAGATCAGGGGGAATTACAAGAGTTCAAAAAGAAAGCCAAGATAGATTTTTCATTAACCGATGAACAGATTAGGGACAGGTTAAGAGACAGAACTTTGTTCGAGATTTTTTAGGAGGGCAGATATGAAATATAAAAGTGACGCTTATGAAGCATTACACGAGGAAACAATAGCTAATTTCAAAGTAGGAGCAATATCCGAAGCCGAATTACGGGAATTTGAAAAGATATGCTTCGTTCAGGAAAGCGAATCAGCCTATGGAGAACAGTCTGCCAAAACTTCGGTTCAAGTAGTGGAGCGCGTTACCGCCTAAATTCGGAGCTTCATTAACGATCTTCCTATTTGAGAATCTTCATTGCTTATTAAGGAATTAATATGAAAAATAAATATAAAAGTGATTTTCTTGAATCTTTACATGAAACAGCCGTTGGATTAAATAATATCGGTGTAATCAATGATAAAGAAATGCGGGAGTACGACAGGGATTGCCTTGTTCCCATAATATGGATTCTTTCGAGAAGACTTCACACAAAGAACACTAAGGAACAAAGATCACAAAGGGGGATTAGTGGTTGTTGTTTCAAAGCTAATCTTTAAATTTTACGATAAGATAACGGACAAAAACCCCTTAATTCTTCTTTGTGATCTTCTCCTTCCTCCGTGTCCTTTGTGAGAAATCTTTCAAATATAATTTTAGTAAAGTATTTACTCCTTGTTCGTGTGATTTGTGGTAAAAATAATCCAAATAATCCCACCTAATTATCACTTATCGGTATACTCAACGGCAAAATCCTGCACGCACATATATCTGTATACGGAGTGCGCGCCAACCGATACGCCGGCGTATTTTGAGTTTTTATTCATAATATTTTTTCTATGGCCCCTGCTTGTTACGCCGTCATCAATTAAAAGTTGAAGAACAATTTCACGGGCGGTATTATAACCGTAAGAAATATTTTCACTTGCGCCGCCGCCCCATGTCCCGTAACGGTTTATGCGCTGGCTCATTGAACTGCCATCCGTCCCATCGTGGCCTGTCACGCCTTTTGGTCCGGTATCCGCGACATGATCTCTTGCCGCTTGTGATAAACCTTTTTTAGGATTGAATACGGGGAGGCTTTCCGTGTTCCTTAGTTCGTTGTAACATTCCTTTGCATACGCGCCCAAATTAGGATTTATATACATCTCGGCATATCTTTTAGGATCACTGCGGGCCATGTTCATTTCCAATATAATGTCTTTTTCTAAAGCAGAAAGATATTGAACATTACGGGCGGTATCTAAATTGGCGATATTCCAGCCGTCTTTGTTATTTGCGCTTTGGCTGTCTGCTTTTGGCTGGCTTGTTTGAGGTTGATTAGTTTGAGGTTGGTTTGTCTGAGATTGACTAGGTTGAGTTTTATTAGTTTGAGTTTGACCAGTTTTTTCAGACGCCGATTTTTGTTTTGATGATTTTGCGGCTCCAGGCTTCCACCCCAAAGCAAATCGCCATGCAAGGCTATTTGCCCGATTTATTTCAATAACATTTATTTCAGGTAAAAACGAAGAAAAGTCAGGCGCGTACAAACATTCGCCCCGTAAATAAAGAGCGTCAGTAATGGAAAAATCCAATCCTGCGCCTAATTTAACCCAGCCTAAATTTACTCCATTTTCCGCGCCGCCAAAAATACGCTGATACTCAATGCCGGCAAGCGGAAATATTGTTATCTTCCATATAGGAATGGGAAATTTTAAAAACAAACCGAGACCAAGCAGCTGCGTATTTTTTTCTTCCAGATTCGCCGCATAACTTATAGCCGTTTCCGCAAAACTTGAATTTCCAAAAATATACGCTCCCATTTCCGTATGATTACTTGACGTATACACGCCGCCGCCGCCATAACTCGCGCAGCTTGCAAATACCAAAAGCCATACAATAGAACCAAACGCGAATGCCGCGGCTGGCAACTTCACAAAGCATTTAAAACTTTTCATATTTCTCCTCTAAGGTTTCTTTTCTTAGATAACATCTTTATAACAATATAATACTACAAATAGTTACATTTTACTAATCCCTTTTTTTAAAAATGATAAATTTAGAAGTGAAAATAATATTAATTAAATTCCTATTATATGGAGGGATATATGAACATTGTTATAAAAAGAGCCATAATGATAATTACCTTAATTCTTTTTTCTGCGCTTTTTTCTTTCGCAGAAGATATTTTAAACGACGACAATGTGCCTTTTAACAATGTCCAACGTATAGACTGGAATCTGGATGTTGTAAGGACAAAGTCCGCCGTTATAATCATAAATAGGGCCAAAGTAAAAAGGGAGGTTTATTCCGTCAGGTTTCAGGAAAACAACATGCTGCGCGGCAGAGGCGCCGATAACGTCTATTTCGCTCCCTATGCCACAAGCGCAAATAATTTTCTTTCGATAAGAAAAATTGTCAGCACATACATGGTTCCCTTATTTGAAACTGAAATTTTCACGGAACACGATTATTTCCGTCATCTGGAAAGAGTATACCGCTGGGAACTTCGCGACTTAAAACTAAAATTGTATACCTACGATGAAAACAAGGGAGAGGTAATTCTGGAATTTATTCCTATATATAAATAAAGACTGTTTTGGAATTTTACGCCAAAAATTTTCACACCAAGATCACAAAGTGACAAAGAGCACAAAGAGGAAAGAGAGGGGAAAAATTCTACCGCGCACTTGAGATATTTTGATATAACTAGTATAGTTTTTTCATGGCACAAACCCAGTTTATCCGTAACTTTTGCATTATCGCGCATATCGATCACGGCAAATCTACGCTCGCGGACCGTCTTATTCAAAAAGCCAAACTTGTCGATGACCGCAATTTTCAGGATCAGATACTCGATAATATGGATATTGAACGGGAACGGGGCATCACTATCAAAAGTCAGGCGGTTACTTTGCCTTACACGGCGAATGACGGCAACGAGTACGTGTTAAATTTGGTAGACACGCCCGGACACGTTGATTTTAGTTACGAGGTTAGCCGCGCGATTAATTCTTGCGAAGGCGCTTTGCTCCTTGTTGATGCGACTCAAGGCGTGCAGGCGCAAACTCTGTCCAATATGTACCTCGCGCTTGAACACAATCTTGAGATAGTGCCTGTTATAAATAAGATCGATATGCAGGCGGCTGACATTCCAAGAGTTAAAAAGCAAATTGATAAAGACTTAGGCCTTGACTCGGATACCGCCGTCCTTGTTTCCGCGAGACAGGGCGTTGGGATTGACGAGCTTTTAGAGGCGATTGTGCAAAGGATACCGTCTCCCTCAGGCAAAGCGGACGCGCCGTTACGCGCACTTATTTTTGACTGCCACTATGACCCCTACCGCGGCGTAATAGTGCACTTGCGCCTTTTTGACGGAAAAATAAAAAAAGGAATGAAAATTTCCTTTATGTCCAGCGGCTCCGTTTATGAAGTGGAAACAGCCGGCGTTTTTAAACTTGCCCTTGTCGAGACAGGCGAACTTTCCGCAGGGGATGTCGGCTATATAATAGCGAGCATTAAAACCGTAAGCGACGTGCGCGTAGGCGACACCGTTACAGGCGCGGACAACCCCTGCGCGGAAGCTTTGCCCGGCTTCCGTGAGGTGAAACCGGTAGTCTTCTCTTCCATATACCCCGTTGACTCCAACGACTATGAAGAATTGCGCGCAAGCATGGAAAAATTAAAACTCAACGACGCTTCCCTTGTCTACGAAAAAGACTCCTCCGCAGCCCTTGGGTTTGGTTTCCGTTGCGGCTTTTTAGGGCTTTTGCACCTTGAGGTTATCCAAGAACGCCTTGAGCGCGAATTTGATCAATCGGTAATTTTTACCGCCCCGTCCGTTAAATACAAGGTGCATCTTCGCGGCGGCGAAGAAGTTATGATTGACAATCCGATAGAGTACCCCGACGAAGGCAGAGTTGACGGCGCCCAAGAGCCGTATATCCGCGCTTCCGTAATTACTCCGACCGATTATCTTGGAAACATAATGACGCTGTGCCTTGAAAAACGCGGAGTGCAAACCAACATGACCTACCTTGACGAAAAGCGCGTAGAGCTAATCTACGATATGCCCCTATCCGAAGTGTTATTCGATTTTTACGACCGACTGAAAAGCATAAGCCGCGGTTACGCGTCATTTGATTATGATATTTCAGGCTACAAGCCGACTGAACTCGCAAAACTTGACATTCTCCTCAACGGCAAGCCGGTTGACGCGCTTTCCCAGCTTGTGTTCAAAGGCAACGCCTACGACCGCGCGAGAAAAGTCTGCGAAAGGTTAAGCGGCGAAATCCCGCGCCAGCAATTTAAAATCCCCATTCAAGGCGCGATTGGCAGCCACATTATCGCGCGTGAAACCGTGAACGCCCTACGCAAAGACGTGTTAGCCAAATGCTACGGCGGCGACATCACGCGCAAACGCAAACTCTTGGAAAAACAAAAAGAAGGCAAAAAACGCATGAAAATGGTAGGCGACGTAGAACTCCCGCAGAGCGCTTTCTTGGCGGTACTGAAGGCTAAAGACGAATAATGAACAGTGAGCAGTGAGCAGTGAGCAATTAACAATGTAATCAAGCTAAGCGTATACCTATCACGATTAGACTACTTACAATAAATTGCTCATTGCTCATTGCTCATTTTTCATTGCTAATTCTTCATTGCTCACTGCTCATTGCTCACTGCTCACTGCTCACTGCTCACTGCTCACTACTCACTGCTCATTGTTCATTGTTCAGTATTTTTAGCATTGGGTCAATCTCGGTACGGAGGCGTTTCAAGAAAGAAATATCGCTTAATTCGGGGCGGCGGGTTGCGGCATAATCGGGGAAGTGCGCCCATAAATAATCACATTCGTCGATTAATACATTAAGCCGCTCATTGTCCGCCGCCGCTTCGCCTGTTAATAAAGCGCGTAATTCTACTAATCGTTTTCCTTCACTGTTATAAAATGATTTTAACTTTTCTTCTTTTTCTTCTTTTTCTTCTTTTTCTTCCTTCTCTTCTCTCCGCTCCTCTTCCCCCCTCCGCTCCTCTTCCCTCTGCGCCTTTGCGCCTCTGCGCCTTTGCGAGTTAATTTCGTAATCATCTTTAACCAATAAATCCATCGCCTCATCAAGAGAGAGGGTTTTAACTCCTAACCGGAGGCCTGTGCCTTCGATGTCATATATTCGCGAATCGCCGCCGAACTCCTGTTCAAAAAGATCGCGGTAATTTTTCATGGCGGGAGTGGTGTAAACGGGAAGCCCGGACTTTGAAACGGCGGCGATTGAATACTGGTTGTAGGCGGCGCTGTTAAATAATTTTTTAAAACGGTTTTGTAAATTTAAGAGGGATAATTGTCCCGGCGTGGAACGCGCGTGGTACTTGTCCTGCGTAAAAGAAAAATCCAGACCTGAACAGATTATTTTTCCTGTTGTAAACCGCCGGGTTAGTTCAACTGCGGTAAGGCCTACGGAACCAAGAGGAGGGATAACAACGGGAAGAAGACTGGTATCTTTTAACCGCCCAAAGATTTTTAACTGTGTCCATGGAGTAAAAAAAATAAATTTTTCACCGCAAAGGATGTTCGTAGAGGCTGGAAGCGAAGAAATATCTATCGCGGCGTTTACATTCCAGTTTTTGCAAGACAAAAAATCTTTAATGTTCCAGTGCTGGCTTTCTAAAATTACGGTCAGGTCGGGAATAATGTTTCTTGCTTTTAACGCGCCAAGACAGGTGTCCACGCAGATAATTTTAAAAGGACGGTCTTCGGGACAGGCAAGAAGATTAGCGTATTTTATTTTAAGCGCGTCAAGGGTTTCGTCAATAGACGGGCCGGCGCCAAGGACAAGAATAGGCGCTTCGCCGAAAGACAACTGACAGGCGGACGGATTTCGCGCGACAAGGGGAAGATTGCGTAACGCGTTGCGGATGTATAAGCGACCCATTTTCGCAAGGGTTAGGGCGTTGCTCCAATCTACGGCTATTTCACGGCGAAGCGAATCGCAAAGAGAATCGTAAACTTCGGGAAAAAGCTGCCAGCCGCCTGTTAGCCGCAATACTTCAACGCGGCGGAAAGCCCTTTCTCCCCACGCTTTGCGTACAAAGGCGCAAAGATCGCCCGCGGCGCAAATATTTGTTATGTGCAAATTTCTATTAGCCGCAAGAGGGGGAGCGATATTTTTTTCAGTTAATTCAAATAATTCGCCGTCCGCTTCAACGCAGAGTACGGCGGAAGTCGGCGCTTCTTTTTCTAGGCGCGAAAGAAAAAGGGAAAGGCCGTAGCCGTATATGGGCGAAGGGCAAAAATAAAGAGTTCTGTCTTTTACAGTAACCGCCGCCGCTACGCGCTCGGCGCGTCCTTGCGGATCAATTCCCGAAAGAAGTGTCTTCCCGTTTCGGACAAACGGCAATTCCCGCATAGTATGCTATTCATTAGAGCGAAATACGCTGAAATAAGTCTCATCAAAATGGCTTGTCATCTTTCCGTTACTTATAAAATATTTCTGTAATGACTGGTTAGCTATATATTGCAAAAATTGGGTTGAATAATTTGACGCTATGTCCTCTTTGGAAGTCTCCTCAGCTTCAATCTCTTCTGTTGGGAAAAACACATAAACCTTGTTTCCTTGAACAAGCGGTTCAGTTGGATTATTTAAAGGAGTTGAAAAAGTTATTTTCCAAAAATTTTCATTTTTAGTTAACCCTTCAAGATCCTGCTCGTTTAAACCGGTTATGGTAAGAGATTCAAGTGCCGTAAAAAGATCAACGCCTCCGTAATTAATAGGAATAGGACCAAAACTGTTTACGCTTAGATTTCTCCAGCGTGCCGCGTTGGCATATCCCGATTCTTTTGATTCGGTAATAAATTCATTAGCTTTATCAATAGCCCAATTTTCCATACGGCCTCTTTCACGGCTCTTTACATATTCGCGTACTTTGTCCATTACAGCCGAATCATCAAAATCAGCCTGCGTCAATTCGTTCTCCGCCCTGAAAAAAACCCAGCCGTTGTTCACGGTAATAACGTCGCTCAACTCTCCCTTTCCCAAACTGTAAACCGTTTCCCGATCATCAGCATTGGGAATCTCACCGTCAATCTCATAACAATACCGAATCCCCATATCTCCGCCCCTGTCGGCGTAACTGTCTTTTGACTGGGCTCTTGCCGCGTCTTCAAAAGTTGTCGTTCCGTCTTTTATTGTAGCCAAAATTTTCTTTGCTTCCCTCTCGCTGCTTGATATTGTAATTTTTGACAGTTGTATTGAATTAAACAGTTTGGAATTATCTCTGGCGTATGAAAGATATTCGCTATCAGGATAATCATCAACATTAAAAAGCGTAAAATCAAAAGACCTCTGCGGCGACGACATATTGGCGATAAATTTCGCCTCGGAGCTAGGCACTAAAAGGCCGAAGAAATCGTCAAAAAACATATTCATCGCGATTTCTTCCTGCTGCTGCCGCCATAAAGCAAGACGCGCGGAATCGGTCATCTTGTTGTACAGGACAATGGAAAATCGCCCGTTGTCCTGAAACTGCGGCAATTGCAGCACTTTCTTATTAACCGCTTTTTCAGATACCTCGTACCCTGATTTTTTCAACATTTGCAAAATCGCGGTATGCGTTACCGCGCCTTCATAAGCCTGTTTCCAGACATAGTAATTGACCCAGCGGTCATTTGGATCGTACCCCTGCGCGCGGAAATTATTAAAAGTTCTTTCGTAATATTGGGACAATGTATTTCCCGGCACCCATGAAATAGGAACTTTATCGTAGTACCCAAAAATCAAATCGTCGCTTTTCCTTACATAACGACGACCTCCCGAAAGAAAGTCGCCGCCGACAAACGTAACAACGACAAGGACAAGAATAACGACAGATCCGATATAAACGCCCGGACTTTGCTTGAATTTCTTGAGAATTTCCGAAGAAGCCGAGTCTTTTTCCTTTACCGAAGCGATTTTTTCCTTTTTAGCCATAAAATACCTCTAAAATTATTATGAATTTGTAAGATAGCATTTATTTGGATTTTTGTCTATAGGGGTTTATTTAAAAGAGTTCTCATAAAGAGCGCGAAGATGAAAGCTGATAATATGCCTGTATCTCAGATTAGTAAATACACCGACCTTTCCCCGGAGACTATCGCTCAGTTGTGATATGAAAATAATTAGGTAAAACGTACAATTTTTCCCCCTTGCCGTAACATTCCAAAAGCAAGTAAAATAATAATAATAAGGAGAAACGACTCTGAAAGAGACGCCGACTCCTAAGGAGAACAAACCATGCCGCAAAACCAAACAATGACCCTTGACGAAAAACTAGCCACAGGTTGCAGAGCCGTTGAATTAAAGAAAGCCGGAGATAGAGATGGTTATTATCGCCTCATGGAAACTATCCCAATACCTCCGTATATAGCGAAAGTAATCAAAGAAAAAATGGGAGCAGAATATCTAACGGGCAGGAATTTGTCGGAAGCAGAGGCGGAATTTGGACCAGATTGGCTTAGTAAGTAGGATTACTACAGCAACTAAAAATATCGATGCCGGACGTAAAGGCTTTGCCACCAGAGGCAAAGAACAGGAAGGGCGTATATTATATGAAGACGGTATAGCTGAAGCCTTTTCTATCTTTGTGGAATCCCAAACTGCCGCCGACCCGCAAGCTCTTATTCTTGCAGAATATGCTTTCATCACGCAAGAATTACAATTATGCGACAAATCAGATAAAGAAAGCATAAGCAGTTTAACCAGAGCCATCCGTTTTTTCGATGACGCTTTTTTAGCCCTGCAAGCTGTTGAAGATAAACAGCAATATCAAGGCACAGAAAAAACAATCCCCCACGATTTAAAATACCGTGTAAAAGGCTTTCCGAAGGATTCTTTCCACATTGCCTTTAACGGACATAAAACCAGAATACAAAACATTTTAAAAACCCCAGGGCTAGATCCCATAGAAAAAGACCTGCTTAAACAACGGCTTGCGAATCTGTCTACAGCGCAAACGGCGTATTTGGAATCGCAAAGGAAGGCGTTGGCGAAATGAATTCTGTAAACCAATACTTTAGGAGGTTTTATTCGTTTTAATATGAAGACAAGAATAAATACTAAATTAACAGAAAATGATTTATTAAGGCTCTACTGTCTTAAACATAACGGCACGTCATTTACAGAAGTATCTGTAGGAAATAGATTAATTGCAAAAAACAGCACCGATAGAAGATTGGATATTGTCAGGATAGAAAATGACGTTAAAAAAATCCTTCGACAATATGGAAAGAATCAAAAGAATTTTGAAGATATATTAAAAGATGGATATAAAATTGAACTGGTAGAAATTAAAATAAAATTAAACCGTTGTGTTATTGGACAAATACTTGTAGCAGAATATCTTTTCAAAAAGAAGTTTAATGTGAAAAATGTATCGCTTGCTATTTTGTATCATGTTGGCGATGAATTACTGGAAATGTTTTGTAAAGATAAGGGGATACGTCTGATAAAATATTGAGGTTTTATAAAAAAGAATGCTTACAATTATTTTTAGTAAAATTAATATGGAAGGCATCAGAATATATTTCCTAATGTTAAAAGAAGTGAGGTTTCTAAAGGAGATTTATATATATGAAACTGTATTCTAATTATAGCAATAACCATCTTAAAAACCGTCTTGAAGAGGTATGCAAAAACTCAACCGTCTATATCTCAACGGCTTTTTTCAGTAATTTTGAATTCATAAAGAAAGCCCTAGATAATAATTGTGATATTTTCCTCATTGTAAGACTCGATTTTGGGACATCTCCTGACGAACTATTAAAAGTTATTAACCTTGACAATCCAAATATCAAAATGCGTTATTATGCCTGTAAAGAGTTTCATCCGAAGTTTTACATCATTGACAATGTGTGTGCTTTTATCGGTTCTTCAAACCTTACCTATAAAGGTATATTTGAAAATCTTGAAATGAATATTGAAATTAGCTACGAAGACGAAAGTACAATATTTGAAGAATTAAAAATTGAGTTTTGGCGAGAATTTACAAATGCGGATCCATTAAATGAAGACAGAATAAAAAGATTTAAAGATAAACATGACCAATACAGCCCATCAGATTCAAATTTAATTTTCTTTACTGAAAGTGAAAAGGTTCTAACGCCAAATATTATCAACGACAATAAAAAAGAAAAAAAGACAGAAGAAATAACAAAGTTTGAAAAAGACTATCAGTTATATATTTCGTCCTTTTCAAAACTGAAAAACATGTATATGGAAGTATCGAACGAGCGGAAATATAATAATGAATTGCCATTACGAATTGAACTTGACCGTTTCCTTTCATGGCTTAGAGATAAAAAATATAAAAAAGAAGAATACCTTACTGTTCAGAAAAAAACGGACGATGAAATTAAGACTAGTTTAAAAGGACTTAAATCTGAATTTATTACTTCAGAATTAAGTGATTATTATAATAACACCGTCGAAAATTATACAATAATAAAAAATAAATTAGGTATAAAAGATAACATTCACAATCAAGCAAAAGAACAGATATTTGAAGCCTTAAAATTAATCAATGCTATACGTGAACAATTACGTTTTCACAACGGCGGCATGGACACATTAACAAAAGATTTTTTAGACAGAAACGATGAAGAAAAATTAAAAAATACTCTAATCTATTTGCTTGAAGGTAAAGAAAATTACATCAAGCGTATATATGATATAACCCACCCCTCACCATATAAATTAGACTGTTTAGGTGATAGCTCAATAAAAGAATTGTTCGGTTATATAAACAATGAAGATATACCTACCTGTAACCAACGTATGTTACATAGTATGCAATGGTTAGGTTTTGGGAAAATGTGATTAATAGACAGCCGATTAACGGTGCTATTTCAACTTGCTTTTCCAAAGACCTCAGTATGTTCATTTACCCATATAGCCAAATTCATCAAAACGGGCTATAATACCTTATTATGCCCCTGTCATGGAACGAAATCAGATTAAGAGCCTCAAACTTCGTAAATGAATGGAAAGACAAAGCCCCAAAAGCAAGGGAAGAAGCGGACGCACAGGATTTTCAAACTGACTTTCTTAATATTTTCGGTGTTTCAAGAAGGCAAGTTGCAAATTTTGAACATAGAGTAATAATAGGCGGACAAGATGATTTATTCGGCAATACTACCGGGGGCCGCAGGGGCTATATCGACCTTTTCTGGAAAGGTCGTTTTATAATAGAAATGAAAACCCCAGGCAAGGATATGATAAAAGCCTATCAACAAGCAAAAGAATATGCGGTTAATCTGCCCCCTGCCGAACTTCCCGAAGGGATACTTATCTCTGACTTTTGTAATTTTGATTACTATAACCTTGAAAAGGATAACGAAGTTGAACATTTTACTTTGGCTGAATTGCCTGATAAAGTAGAATTATTTGGTTATCTTGCGGGGTATAAAGACGTAAAGTTTCAGGCGGTAAGTCCTGTTGATATTAAAGCCGCTGAGCACATGGGGGAATTACACGACGCTCTTAAAGAAAGCGGCTATTCAGGACATCAGCTTGAAATGTACCTAGTTCGCATTCTTTTTTGTTTATTTGCCGATGACTCAGGCATTTTTGAAGAAAAAAAAGTGTTTTTTAGCTACATTAAAGCAAGGACAAATGAGGACGGCAGCGATTTAGCGCTTCATTTAGGGCAAATATTTGACATGTTGAACAAGCCGCTGGAAAAACGCTTAAAAAACATTGATGAAACGCTGAATAAATTTCCATACATAAACGGCAATCTGTTTGAAGAAAGGCTTGAAACCGCCGCTTTTAATTCTGTTATGCGAAAGACATTACTCAAGTGTTGCACACTTGACTGGTCGCAGATAAAACCTGAAATTTTTGGGGCAATGTTCCAGAGCGTAAAGGATAAAGAGAGCCGACGTGCGTTAGGTGAACATTATACCAGCGAAGAAAACATATTAAAAGTAATAAAGCCTCTTTTTCTTGACGCGTTATGGGAAGAATTTGAAAAAATAAGAAAATTAAAATCGGACATTCGCATACAAAGGCTTTTGGAATTTCATACTCAACTTCGCAGGCTAAAATTTCTTGACCCCGCCTGCGGTTGCGGTAATTTCCTGGTTGTCAGTTATCGTGAACTTCGTCTGATTGAGATAGAGGTGTTATCTGAATATTTACAAACACAGCAGGTTCTTGACATTGAACTTATGGTGAGGGTAAATGTAGACCAATTTTACGGAATTGAAATAGTGGAATTCCCCGCCCGAATCGCCCAAACCGCATTATGGCTTATGGATCATTTGATGAATAGAAAAGCGTCAGAAAAATTCGGCAAATACATCGCCAGAATTCCATTGACCGCTTCGCCTTCTATTGCCATATCTAACGCGTTGCCCATTGATTGGGAGACAATAGTGCCAAAGTCAGAATTATCATATATCTTGGGAAATCCGCCGTTTGTAGGATATAAACTGCAGTCCGAACAGCAGAAGCAGGATTTAAAATTTATTTTTCAGGATAATGTTTCAGCGAAAACTCTTGATTATGTTACCGCATGGTATATAAAAGCCGCTCAATATATGCAAAATACCACTATTCGCACCGCATTTGTTTCTACAAATTCGATATGCCAGGGCGAACAGACGTTAATTCTTTGGAGCGGGTTAATGGGTAAATACAATGTAAAAATAAATTTTGCCCATCAAACTTTTAGATGGAGTAATGAAGCCCGTGGCATGGCGGCTGTTTATGTTGTTATTGTCGGTTTTGCCGCCTATGATACAAATAAACTTCTCTATATTTATGATGATGTGAAAGGTGAACCTCATATTTATATCCCAAAAATGATTAACCCTTATTTAGTTGACGCTGAAACTATATTCATAACTAAAAGGTCTACCCCTTTACAGAAAGACACTCCCTTAATGAATTATGGAAGCGAACCAAGAGAAGGGGGATTCTTGCTGCTTACACAGGATGAAAAAGACGATTTAATTAAAAAAGAACCTTATCTGAAAAAATACATAAAACAGTTCGTTAGTTCTGATGATTTTATAAATAATATAAAGCGTTATTGTTTTTGGCTAGTTGATGCTGAACCTTCCGAAATAAAAAAATCAAAAGAACTTGTTTCAAGATTAAAGGAAGTGCAAACTTTCAGAAAAAACAGTAAGCAGAAACAGGCTTTTGCTTCCGCTGAAAGTCCTGCTTTTTTTACCAGCATAAGACAGCCAAAGTCATCTTATTTGCTTATTCCCATCGTATCATCAGAGAATAGAAAATATATTCCTATTGGCTATATGGAAAAAGAAGTTATAACCAGTAATGCAAATTTTACAATTTCAAATGCCTCTGTCTATCACTTTGGAATTCTTACATCGACAATGCACATGGCATGGACACGGTATGTCTGCGGCAGGTTAAAAAGCGATTATCGTTATTCAAATACCATCGTATACAACAATTTCCCCTTTCCAGCCCCAACAGAAAAACAGAAAGCGGAAATAGAAAAATTAGCGCAAGCCGTTTTGGACGCACGCTTGCAATTCCCAAATGCAAGCCTGGCCGACTTGTATGACCCTTTAACTATGCCAAAGGAATTACTAAAAGCACATCAGAAATTAGATAAAGCTGTAGAAGCTGCCTACGGACGCACTTTTGACGATGACAGCCAGCGTGTGGCGTATCTGTTTGAACTGTACCAAAAATTGTGCGGGGAGTTGTTTGTGGAGGGGAAGAAACGGGGTAAGGGGAGGAAGGGGTAAAGTGACCTTTACTGGCAAATCGGCAAGGAAATAAGCGAAAAAACACAGAACGGAGGATGGGGAAAGTCCGTTGTCGAAGAACTTTCTAACCAAATAATCGCAAATTTCGGGAATATGCGTGGTTTTTCCCCTCAAAACATCTGGCGGATGAAGCAATTTTATGAAACATACAAAGACAGCCAAATTCTCTCAACACTGTTGAGAGAATTATCCTGGTCAAACAACCTTCTGGTAATGAGCCGCTCAAAAACTGAAAATGAACGGCTTTTCTACATCAAGCTTGCTATTGATGAAAAATATTCATACCGCAAACTGGAACGGCTGTTTGACGCTATGCGTTTTGAACGCGCCGCCATAACCGAGAAAAAATCAGAAAATCTGCCAATAAAACAGGAAATAAAAAGCCAGTTCCTTGACAGCTATGATCTTGACTTCCTAAATTTGCCTGAAGACCACCACGAACCGGCTTTGCAAAAGGCGATAATCGCAAATATGAAAATATTCCTGCTTGAAATCGGAAAAGACTTTACCTTTGTCGGCGAGGAGTTCCGTGTCCATGTTGGCAATTCTGATTTTTTCATCGACCTTCTGTTTTATCATCGCGGGCTGTCCTGTCTTGTCGCGTTTGAGCTAAAAACAACCTCTTTCAAACCGGAATACATCGGGAAAATGAATTTCTATCTTGAAGCGCTTGACAGGGATCACAAAGAAACCAATGAAAACCCCAGCGTTGGGATTATACTATGCGCTGACAAAGATGATCAGGTGGTTGAATATGCGTTACAGAGAAATCTTTCACCCGTTCTTAAATTTATCATAATCTCGTATTTAAGTGGTCAGGTTAGATGAATAATGCCGCACGCTGAGAGCACCAATAAATGCCGCAGTCCCCAATAAAAGCAAGCCCGCCTTTAGGTGGCCGCCAGTGCGAGGCGGGCTCTTACGAAGTTTTTACAGCGTGCGCAGCCTGTCCGTCTGTGCTCAATAAATTCTTTGGGCATACATCGTGTAGTAGTTCGTGTTGGTTCGTGGAAAAATTCAAACTTATTGGACAGCCCCATAAATGTCACATAACGACACTACCAAAAAGCGGTATCAGATACGCCGCGTGTCATGGTTTGTTACGGCTGCAACACCCCGTTCACCACCTTAATAGTATTGTTACTGTTACCCAGATTCCCATTACTGGTCCATGTGCCATTGATAAAAGTTCCGTATTGGGTGATGTCGCTGCTGCCGGAATACCGGTAAAGCGCCGCGTTGGAGGAAGTGGCAATATTTTTAAAGCCTTCCGGCGCGTTTGAACCGTATATTGTTCCCCCAATCATACGGAAGGTCGCGCCCTGGCTCGTAGACACACCGCCGCCGTACATGGCGGTATTGTTATAGATTTCACCGCCGTTCATAATAAAATAGGTATCGGTACCGCCAAGTTTGGAGATAAACAACCCTCCGCCGAAATCATTGGCGGTATTGCTGTGGATTTTCCCGCCGTTCATGATAAAAGTACTTCCTTCCGCTACACGCACACCGCCGCCTTCCCAAACTGTGGTCATGTTGCCGGTAATTTCCCCTCCGTTCATGATGACAGTGGCAAATGCCACGCCCACCCCCGCGCCGCCACTATTTTTAGTATTGCCTGTTATTTTAACCCCGTCGTTTATAATGAGTTTGCCGCCATTCTTTACCTCAACCACCGAGCCGGTATTGCCGTTGCGACCTCGCAGAGTAACGTTTTCATTAAGAACCAGCGTTACATCGCCATCCACTGTAAGCAGGTCACCGTTGGAAGAAAAGGCGACAATCCGTTCAGAACCGCTGTTGTTATTAAGATTGATTGTGACATCGCTCTTGTCACTGTAGCTAAAGTTTTGCGGGCTAATGGTCTCATTTGGTAACTTCAGTTCAAGGTTATATGTCGTGTTACTTTCGACATTGGCGTGCAGCCATGTCAGCTGATCGGCAAGGGTAGCGCCCGGAATCTTAGTTCCTTCCGTTTCCGGAAACGTGGGCGCTATGTCGCTTCCGCCGTCATCTCCGACGGGGCGAACAAGGCGGAAGCCAACATCCTTGGACCGGACGCTCGGGTCGTTGCTGCGCCGATACGCGGAACGCAGTATCCCGGCCGGACTGAGCCAGCTTCCGCCGCGCATCACACGGGAAGATCCCGAAGATGCGCCCATAGGATCGGTCTGCGACCCGCTTGTATAATCGCCATACCTGTCCCAGCACAATTCCCATACATTACCATGCATATCATACAAAGCCCAAGCATTTGCAGTACTCAACCCCACCTGATGCGTTTTGCTTCCACTGTTGATTGAATACCACACTGTATTGTCGCTAAAAGTATCCCCTGTGTTATACGCCGTCGTTGTCCCCGCTCGACACGCATATTCCCACTGCGCTTCGGTAGGCAAACGATACCCGGTAGAATTGGCGACAATTACTACGGCATTCCATGTCGCGTTATTGCTCGTTGGCGCTGTTCCCCATACCGCGGGATCGGTACTTCCGCTAATACTGTACGCTGGGGTTAACCCTTTCGTCATGCTCAATTTGTTGCAGAATACTAACGCGTCATACCAACTTACAGTCTCTACAGGCAACTTGCCGGGCGTTCCTTTTTCCCCCGTTACAGCTGGCCAGTAATAACTCGGATTGCTCCCCATCACCGCCTGATACTGCTCCTGCGTTACCTCATACTTGCCCATGGAAAAACTTTTTGTTAATGTTACCGAATGTTGTGTTTCATCGCTATAGCGGCCAGGTTCGTTTGTGGGACTGCCCATCATAAATGTTCCAGCGGGTATTGAAACCATTTCTATTTTTATTATAGTATTGTCCCCGCTATTGTTACTGCCTTCTTTTATAAGCGTAAATATCGTCCTATACGCGAATAAAGTCATTACGTTCTCTGAAACAGAAGCAGTGCCAAATTCATCACCGCCTGTTTCAGTAAAAGACATAAAATTGCCGTCACGGTAATAAGAACAAGTGCCTGACAAAGACGCACCAGCAGGCATTTCCGCGCTCCAACCGGCAACCATTTCCGCGTTCCAAGCGGAACCTGTACATGTTAATGTTAAACCGTCATCGGCCCATGTTCCAATAAAAAGATCGGCGCCGCCATTATCGTCGCTATTTCTGTCATTATCACTAGAGCAAGCGAAAAGAGAAAACCCGATTATTGTCACAAGTGCAATAAGCCAGAACCATTTAATTAAGTTTTTTACCACAATATGTGTATTTTATCATTTTTTGGAGAATTTGTCAAATAAAATTATGCCTCATCCTCTGTTGCTTGGAGGTTGTTGTCCGAAAACTATGCGTGAGATTCACGATAAAACAACGGACAAAAACCCCCTCTTCCCTCTTCCTTTGTGTTCTTTGTCTCTTTGTGATCTTCGTGAGAAATATTTTCGAAAAACTTTTAAAAACAGTCAAGCAAAATGGCAAGTCCACGCCATATATAGGCGGAGGAAAAAATATGAAAAAATATTTTTTACTGTTTGGAGCCTGTATTTTGTTGGGCTCCTGTTCTACCCCGGAAACGCCCACTGCGGCGAAAATGCTGGGGGGCAGTTCATCAGCGCTGGTTTACATGAACTGCCGGGCGGTGTCACAGGAAGAGGTCGAATTTACCTTTTCGCGGCCTGTGACAATCAAATCTATTAATTTCGAGCCGAAACTTGAAGTTGATTCGGTGGAAAACGGCAGTACCGTAAAGGTCAAACTGAAAGAAAAAGCAGGAGCGGGGAAACTTATAACTACCGACATACTTGCGGAAGACGAGAAAAAAAATACCGTCAACGTGCTTGTCTCGTTCCGAACAAGAAACGACAGGATGCCGGATTTGGTAATTAACGAAGTTTGCACGGAATCCGCAAGCGCCGCAGCCGGGAAAAAAGAAGAGTTTATCGAATTTAAAACAAAAACCGCCGGTAATTTGGGCGCGATGAGGGTGGTTATCAACAGTAATTCAAATGCCGCTAAACAAACTATTTACGAGTTCTCGCCCGCCGAAGTTAAAAAAGACGAATATGTGGTGCTTCATCTTCGCACGTATAATTTGTCAAGCAAGGACGAATACACAAACGCCCTTGATGAATCGGTCGGCGTAAACGCTTCTCCTACGGCGCGGGATTTTTGGATTCCGGGAGAGGTAAAATTACTGCATAAAACCGCCATGATCTATGTTTTGGATCAGGACGACAAAGTGATTGACGCGGTAATGTTATCTGAAAATCAGGATAGCTGGTGGACAAAAGATTATTTTGCCGAAACTGCGGAATTCCTTTTTGACGCTGGAGCGTGGAAATCTCCTGATGGAAGCGCGTGCGGCCCGAAAGACGCGGTCGCGAGCGGCAAAGCTACCAATACCCGCACAATCTGCAGAGATGAAACCGTCGCGAAAAAAACAGGCACGGCAAAAGACTGGTATGTCACAGATACAAGCTGCGCGACGCCGGGAAAACCAAATAATCAAAAAAGGTATTCAAAGTAAGTTTTTAAACAGAGAAACAATATCGTGTTTATGGGCGGCTCCGGTTTTCTGGGCCGCCATTTCACCTTTATTGTAGATAATAAGCGTGGGAATGGAAACAATCCCGTGCCTGTCCGCGAGATCGGCGTTTTCGTCAATATTGACTTTGCCGACTTTTACTCTGCCTTCATATTCCCCCGCGATTTGATCAATTACAGGACCGAGCATTTTACACGGACCGCACCACGGCGCCCAAAAATCAATCAGTACCGGAACCTCCGATCCCAACACCTCGGACTCAAAATTATCAACTGTAATGGCAAGACTCATTCTTTTTCCCTCTCCTTGTATATTTTGCCTTATAACCGGGATTTTTTCAAGTGAATTTATACGCAAAATTTTCTCACAAAGAACACAAAGATACAAAGATCACAAAGGGGAAGAAGGGAGTTTTTGTACGAAGGCTATATATGAGCTTCACGATAAGATAACGGACAAAAACCTCCTCTCCCCTCTTCTTTGTGATCTTCTCTTCCTTTGTGTTCTTTGTGAGAAATTCTTTCCTATTATGCCTTGACAATAATTTTTAGAAGTGACATTATCTAATATGGAAGTTAATAATAATTTTAAAGAAGGGTTGTCTTACGATGACGTGCTTCTCCTGCCGGGTTATTCGGAAATTTTGCCGAAAGAATGTGATGTAAAGACCGTACTGTGCGACGGAATTAATCTTAATACGCCAATTATCTCCGCGGCTATGGATACGGTTACGGAAGAAAAACTTGCCATTGCCATTGCGCTTGAGGGCGGCGCGGGGGTTATTCATCGCAACTTGCCGCCTGAAGAACAGGCGCGGCAGGTGGCGAGCGTAAAAAGGTTTTTAAATTGGATAATTGAATCGCCTGTGACAGTCCCCTACGACGCGCATGTCCGTGACGTAAAAGCGCTTATTAAAACTTTCGGCGTATCAGGCCTGCCTGTAGTAGACGGGGAAGGAAAATTAAAAGGCATAATCACAAACCGCGACCTGCGTTTTTGCAGAGATGATTCCCTGCCCGTCGTCAAAGTGATGACTGAGAATGTCGTAGTTGTCACGGGAGAGCCTACCGCTGAAAAGGCGCGTGATAAATTTTATGAGTACAGAATTGAAAAACTTCCAGTTGTAGACGGCAAAGGAAAACTGACCGGGCTTATCACCGTAACGGATATGGAAAAACATGAAAATTTCCCAAACGCGGCGACAGATAAATCAGGCAAGCTCATTGTAGGCGCGGCGATTTCTCCGCAGGATTTTAACGTGCGCCTTCCGCTGTTAATAAAAGCAAAGGTTGATTTTGTCGTTGTTGATACCGCGCACGGCGATTCAAAAAATGTAATGGAAGCGATACGTCAAATTAAAAAAGACTACAATATACCTATCATCGGCGGAAATGTCGCGACTAAAGAAGGGACAAGAAATTTAATCGCTTCGGGGGCTGACGCGGTAAAGGTCGGCATAGGGCCGGGATCAATTTGCACGACGCGGGTTGTCGCGGGGATTGGCGTTCCGCAGTTTACGGCGGTGTTGGATTGCGCCGAAGAAGCGTCAAAAACAAAAACTCCGATAATTGCCGATGGCGGAATTAAATTTTCAGGGGATATTACAAAGGCTCTAGGCGCGGGAGCGGGGGTTGTGATGATCGGCAACCTGTTCGCTGGGTTAAAGGAAGCGCCGGGAAGTGAGATTATTTATGACGGAAGAATTTACAAAGAGTACCGCGGGATGGGAAGCATGGGGGCGATAGCGGACGGCGCGGGAGACCGTTACCAGATTGGCAAGGATGAAGAACCGGTACCGGAGGGAATCGAGGGGCGCGTCCCGTACAAAGGTGAACTTCGCACTTACATGAACCAACTTATCGCCGGATTACGAAAAGGCATGGGTTACTGCGGCTGTAAAAGCATCGCGGAACTTAACGGGTATAAAAAGTTTGTAAAGATAACGGCGGCGGGCTTAAGGGAAAGCCATCCGCATACCATTACAATAACTCAGGAAGCGCCAAATTACTCACGATCTTGATTACTGGTATAAAAAAATCTGCACTAAGGATTTTATTGACAGCGATCCTGTCAAATTTCCGCGCCGTTTTAAAAAACGCGAAGACATAGAAATAGCCGCGTTTTTGTCCGCTACAATCGCGTGGGGACGGCGCGACATTATCCTCCGCTCGGCGGAAAAAATGTTCGCGTTAATGGATTTTAACCCGTATAACTTTGTTGTTTCGCAAGGTTTTAAAAAATTAAAAGACAGAAACATTCACCGCACTTTTTTTGAAAGCGACTTAAAATATTTTTGCAAGGGCTTTAAATACATATTCGATAAATACGGAAATCTTGAAAACTTAATTTTAGCCCAAGGTAAAAAAACAGTCAGCCCAAGCCGGGAACAAAAGCATCCCTCCTTGCAATGCGACGTATGGAAAGGTTTTTATTTATTTCGCGAGGAAATGGCGAAGGCCAACAAGGGGGAGTACTCCATTCACGTTTCCAACGCGGGAAAAGAAGATGAAAACGGCTCCGCATGCAAAAAGCTAAATCTTGCTCTGCGCTGGCTTGTGCGAGAAGGCCCGGTAGATTTATGTTTATGGAAAAAAATAAAACCTAGCGCCCTATACATCCCGCTTGACGTTCATGTCTCGCGGATAGCGAGAAAGATAGGTCTGTTGGAGCGCAAATCCAATGATAAAAAAGCAGTTATCCTGCTGACTGAAAAATTACGGGAGTACTGCCCGGATGACCCGGTGAAGTATGATTTCGCGTTATTTGGTGTTGGTGTGAATAACATCTAAATATATACAAAACATTATTCTCAAATTATCTCTCGCAAAGGCGCAAAGGCGCAAAGTTGTTGTTCGTAGGAACATCGTTTTTCCTTCAAGATTTGTAGTCAAACTAATATATCTAGGTGACAATGAACTATCGGACAGGAACTTTGCGCCTCTGCGCCTTTGCGAGAGATTCTTTTTGTAAATGCAGAGTACTGACTACCTTTCGCCTAACAGGGATTTTATTTCCTGAATATCGCTTATTAATTTGCTGCGCGTTAGTTTTTGGAAACGCATGGGAAGCATTTCTTTTGAGGTGCATTCCAAGACAGCGACAAGGTTTTGCAATTCAACTTCGTAGGGATGGTCGGCGGGAATAAAGTCGCTCATCGCTTCTTCCATGTCTTCGCGTTTCACATAAATACGGTCGGCCATCGCGGCGATAAGTTTAGCGCGGACAAGAACCGCTTCCAAATCGGCGCCTGAGTATTCGTAGTCGTACTTTTTAAAAAGATCGGAAATTGAAAAATTACGGATGTCCAAGTCAAGCTTGCGTACTAACGTATTAAAAAGGTCTTCCCTGTCTTTTTTTGTTTCTGGGTAAAAAAGAGCCAGATGCTCTTCGGCGCGTCCCTGCCTTTTAAGGTCAATCGGTATTAAGTCGGGGCGGCACGTTATTAAAAACCAGATAATTTTTCCGCGGTATTCCGTATTGCCCATGAAAGAGGCTATTTGCGCAAACACGCGATTGCTCGTGCCGGAATCCCCTTCCTGAGAGCGGTCTCCCAAAAAAGCGTCAGCCTCGTCTATCATCACTCCTACAGGAGCCATCGCCACAAGAATATTCAACACTCTTTCAAGATTAGATTCAGTCTCTCCCTGCCACTTGGTTCTGAAATTGCGGAACTTCACCATCGGGATTCCAATCTCGCCCGCGAAGGCGCTAACCATAAAACTTTTACCCGTTCCCACAGGACCGGCGATTAAATATCCCATCGGCAATACGTCGGGGCGTCCTTTTTTAATCGCCTTCGCCGCGTTCTTAAACCGCTTCTTTACAAAGTCATGCCCCGACACATGGGAAAGATCATAAGACGTTTCCATAAATTCCAAAAGACCGCCCGCACCGTTCTCGATTATCTCTTTCTTTTTTTGCCGCATGAAATCAAGCGAAATAGGTTTTTCGTTTTCAAAGCTTTCAGCGGCCAGGCGGTACAGGTTCATCAGATTAAGGCCGGACGTAATCGACGCGAGCCTTTCGGGAGTCAGTCCTCGCTCAAGCAGGAGTTTTCCTTTTTCTTCTTCAGAGCGGAGAAAGCTTTCCCTGATTTTTGCGTTTGGAAACGGAACGCTTATTTTTACGATAGCAGGAGAACTTGTAAGGCGCGAAGAAATATCTGACAAGTTTTCAGTCAACAGAATAATTGAAATATCGCCTTTAATAAATTTAGGGTCGGTCGCCCAGCGGTTAAACGTTACCATACAGTACCTGTCCCTGTCCGACAAGCGGATTAAATCCCCGGCGGGAACAATATGTTCGGCGAAATCAACTATTAAAACCTTACGGCCTTTAACCCGTTTTTCTTCCGGTACCTGAGAGAGAAAATATTTTTCAAGATACGGAAAACACCGTTCCGGATCATTTGAAACAAAATCGCCAGAGTCAAAATCGGGGCTTGCTGCGAATTGAGGCGCCGCAGAGAGATAATTTTTTTCCATGTGCGGTTCGCAAAACGTCAGCCCCCTTGAGCTGTCGTAGAAAGCTATTATTTCCTTGTTGCCGAATAAAATTTCAGAGATGTAATCCTGCACTCTTTTAAAAGTAAACTCGCCCTCATTTTTTTCGTGTGGAAGAAAATCCCTAATGTTGCCGTGTAAAATATATACGTTTGCGGTTTTTGAACGGTATTTATTGGCAAGCTCCTCAGCCCATGCCGGCAGAACCTTTATAATATCATCGTAATTATATATATATTGATCGGACATCCCCCTACCCCAATATTTATTTTACATAACCTTTACCTTTTTGGCAACAATTGAGACATATAATCCAATAATAAATTCTTGTATTCCTCGTTAATTTTACGTTCCGCCGCCATATAAACGCGGTTTTCGGCTTCCGAAACGGTGGAATGCCCTTCACGGCTATTAAAATTGTAGGGCAATAATACCGATTTATCGCTTGTATCAATAAAATTCGCGCCCAGTTCTATACGGGCAAATTTATTGGGGTTGTTGGGAAAATCTACAGGAGAGACAGTAATTTCCACATTAAGATTGTAGCGCGAATTAACTCCGCCGGTTCTAAAACCAATATCTGAAAACGCTTTGGCGAACGCGCCTTGAATCCTTCCGGCTTTATCGTTCTTTACCGTAATTCTCACAGGAATAGCCTTGGTGATATTCTGCGCCTCAAGGCGGTAATTATCCCCCTTTATAAGCCCCGCGGGAAGAGGTGCGCCTATTACTTGCAACACGTTCCCATATGTAATATTGATATCAGCCACTATCGCGGCAAATTGATACCGTGAATATCCTTCCAGAGAATTTTTTTCCATCTGGCTCATATTTAAAAGGTTATCTATTACATTTTGATTTGCCTTTATCATCTCGTTGTACAGCTGGGCGGTTCTTGCTTTCTCCATAACGGCGACGGCAAAGTAGGTGCCCTTTGAATCATACCAGACTTCTTTTATTTCCGCGCCGACAAGAGTGTCCATTGAGGACGAAGTTTTAATTGTATTTTGCATGGCGATGTTATCCGTCCACCCCGCCGTAACGCCGTTTTTAACCGCTTCCTGATAGGTATTTACAATTGTCTGATCCGCTTTTATGGACTGGCCAAAAATCGCGATAAGGTTGGCAAGCGCGTTTTTTTCCGCCATGTCGCGATTTGACGCGCTGCCGGAAGCAGCGACATACTGCGATCTGTTAAATACTGAATCGACGGAATCGACCCATGCGGGTTTTGTCTTGCTGTTATTTACTGATGTTTGCCGCTGCGTTGATGAAGAAGCGCCCTGCCCGTCTGACGGCTGCTGCCGCGAAGGAACGCTTGGCGCGTCCGTTGGCCGACCCACCTGCTCGTCAAGCCTTTCCAGCGCGTCTTTCGCCGCGGCTTGGGCTTCCGAAGCGCCGTTATCAGATTTTGGCGAACTTCCGCAAGCGCCTAACGCCAGCAGCGTTAAACATAACAACAAACTGACAAACCTTAATTTAAACATTAGATAATTCTCCAAAAAAAATAAAATAAATTATTTTTTCAATGACATTCCAATTCCCTTATAAATTAACACCCTCACCACAAAATGATGAGGGTGTTGTTTCAGTTTCCGTTAATTAAAAAATTAATTGTCCACCACCACGGCCTTATCTTTTTTGTCAAGTTGAGCGTCCATCATCTGAAGCGCCTGTTGCGCCTTAAATTGAGCGAATGCCGCCTCTTCATTTCCCAAAATGCTCGCCACTTGCTTTTTTACATCAGCTTTTTTCACTTCTACCAGAATCCACCACGCGCCGTCTTTTCCCTTCCAGCGTTGAATTGGACGGGCTCCTGAAACGTCAATATTGGTAATTTGGCGGCTTACGTCTTCCTGCAGGGAAGAACTAGCCTGGTTTTTCGCGTTACCAGCGTCAAGGTTATAATCCGTAAACATAGCCTGTACCTTGGTCTGAATCTGGCGGCCAACCGCGACCCTCGCGCGGCTTTCCGCCGCGTTCAATGACGCTGAAGTAGAAGATTGTTTGGCTGTCCCGATTCCCCAAATAGCGTCCGCCGGGGGAAGATCGTTTAGCCAGGGCGGCACATCAGACGCCGCTCCCGCCGCAGGCGGCTTTGAAGCGCATGACATCAAAGTGAAAGCCAAAGATAAAACCAAAAGAATTAAACTAATTTTCTTCATTTTAAAAACTCCTCATATTTTTATTTAAAAAGACATACGTCTTTAATGGCAATATACCGCAAACCGCGATTTTTTTCAATTATTATTTTTACCACGAACCACACGAACATCACAAATATCGACAAAAAAGGCATAACATGGTATATTAAAAGAAGAAGGAGATCGAATATGCCGCTTGAACATTTTAACCGCATAACCAATGACCCCGGTATAATGGGCGGCAAGCCCTGTATTCGGGGTATGCGCCTGACCGTTGGCAGAATACTCTCCCAAATTGGCGCAGGGGAAACGATTGAAGAACTGCTGATTGATTATCCTTACCTTGAGCGGGAGGATATTCTACAATCTCTGCAATATGCCGCATGGCTTGCCGAAGGCCGTGAAGTCGCGCTTACTTGATAACTATTTTTAATCATGAAAATAATTGTTGATGTTAATCTTGCTGTTCGTTGGGCTAATATGCTTTCAAGCCGGGGAATTGAAGCTGTCCATTGGAGTGCAATAGGCGCGGCTAACGCTCAAGACATTGAAATTATGTCCTATGCCAGGCAAAACGGATATTCCGTTTTTACAAACGATCTTGATTTTAGCGCCATTCTAGTTTCTACCCGCGTTACTGGTCCCAGTGTTATACAAATTCGCGCCGAGGATACCCGTCCAGAGGCGCATCTTGATCGGGTAGCCGAAGCGCTTATTAAATACTCCGCTGCTATTGAACAAGGCACTATAATTACGATTGATCCTCATAAAACCAGAATGCATATTCTTCCCTTTGCGCTTCCTGAAAAATAATTATTTATACATTTTAGGTTCTCTGGTTCGTGTGGTTCGTGGTAAAATCCGTATTCTGCCACACGCGCCCGCTAATCATCTGCCCGGCAAATGATGTTTACCGTGATTGGTGAAAATTTCGTTATCGAATGTAAAATTTCGCGGGTCTTTATACGGAGTGTGGACTACCGTTCCGGTTTCATCAATTACGTTAGTATCGAACCATGTCGCGTCCAAATAAAGAAGCCTGCCTTTGTATTTTAGGGTAACCCACGCGTGATTTTGACCTGATACTTTTACAATATCGCTTACTCCGGCAATATTGGCGTTAAGGAGACGGGATATTAAAAGATCGCTATAATCATCACAAACGCCTTTTAACGGGGTGGGAGTTACAAACTTTGCCCTCATTCCAACACGGTTATAATCGTAGTCCATATCTAAGGCGACGGAATAAAGAACGTCGTAGATTTTTTTAAGGCCGGGGTCTTTTATCATTTCATTTAATTTTCCCTGAGAAATCGCGATGTCATCAAACCTGTCCAGTGAACAATTACCTTGTAAATGATTATGGTATTGAGGCGTTAACTGCCATTTATGAACATCATTGTCTTTCGCGGGGTAAAACGAATTCTCGCCCGCGGGCGTTTGATCATAACTGTAAAATGTGCTTAAAATTAAACTGCCGTTGTTTTTAAATTCATAAACAAATTTATTAATCCTAAAATTAACAAAACTCGCGTATTGCCCTTTGGAAAACATATCATACAATGAATCAAGAAGATAATCCAGGGAATGAGGCCCCCTAATATCCTGATAACTATATGGAACGCCGATTACCTCTACCGGTATATTTCTATACGTATTATCAGCTCCATCCTGCGCAAAGGAAGCCATAACATTAATAATTACAAGAACCGCGCATAAAAAAACTCGCTTTATTGATTTGTTTTTTAAATTGTTTTTAATAGTCATGATTAATTCCTCCGCGAATAATTACTACAATTTAATACTGCGAAATAACAATGTCAATAATACGCGCCAAATATTCAGAGTAATCGGGTGATATGGCTAAAACTTCATATTCCTAAATCTTTGCAAACGATACCTAAGCGTGTCATTTTTACGGAACTTCAATACGTCTATATTGGCAATTCGCCGCTCCGGGCTTGGGTGGGTTGAATATAGGCCGCCGTTTTGAATGCCTCTGGATTTTTGTAAAACTTTCAGCATTTCTAAAAGAGCGCCCGGATCGTAGCCCGCCCTCGCGAGCAGGACTACCGCCTCAAGATCAGCTTCAAATTCCTGGGTTTGCGAATAACCGCTTCTCATAAGAACGTCTACGGTTGTCGTTATGGAATCGCGAAAAACAGCGGCGCGGGCCGCTTCGGCGTTTTTACTCGCGGCGTTACTCGCGGCCCTATCCGCTATAGCGGACAGTTCGTTTTCAAGTTTTACGGAATTGATAATGCTGATTCCATGCCTTAACATAATATGCGCCAGTTCATGGGCGATTACAGCCGCCAGCATATCTTCGGAGGACGCCGATTCCGCCAGTTTTCTGGTAATAAATATGTGTCCGCCGGGAGTGGCAAAAGCGTTAAATTCCCCGCTGTCAAGAATCATTACATAATAACCATTGTAGGGAATAGGATAATTAGAATTAATCACAAGCGTCTGACAGATATTATTTACATATTTAGTCGCTTCCGCATTGTTATACAGTTTATATTTAGTCAGTATATTCGCGGCTACCGCGCGTCCAAGATAATAAGCGTCAAGAGGTGAAAAACCATCGTCAATATCCTGACCTGTCTGGGAAAAAACAGCGCCTGTAAAACAAAATATTATAATAAAAACAAATAATAACTTTTTCATACCGGTAATATATAACCTCTTAATAAAAATTCAAACTATTTTGCCTTAAATCTTCTTTTTGGCGGGTTTAACCTTGCTTAACTCCCTGACGGCAAGGATAAGTTCCTTGTCTTTGGCAATTTCACTGATAAAAGCCGGAAGACGGTATGTCCAGACAAAATCATTCACGCTGCCCGGCACGTTTATCCTTTCATCTGCCGGATCCGCGGAGTACCAATTATTGGAAAGATGCAGTAAGTCCTGTATTTGGAATACGCGGAAACGGGAACGGGCCTGGGCGGTCTTTGTAAGAATTATCTTTGCAGTTCCAGGGTTGTAAACTTTCGGTAAAGAGGGAACGCCTAAAAAGCCCGAATACTGCCCCTGATCCGCTTCCGTTTCCCACCACTGTCTTAGCGTCGAACTGTCATGAACCGCGGGAGTGCAAACGCTCAATTGGGGATAATTTTCAAAAGGAATGTAAGGCTGCCCCGCTTTATCCCATTCGCGGACCCACCGCGTCACGCGCAAACCAAGTATTTTAAGTTTGGTCAGCACTTTAGGAACGCAGGCGGGAACCGCGCCAAGATCTTCGGCGCACGGAAGCATCGAGGACGACTGTACCAATACCGAAAGCAGCTTCATTCCCAATTGCGCCCATGTTTTTTCCGCCCTTTTCTGGCGTTTTTCCAATAAAGCTTCCATGGCCGATTTTTCTTCCTGCGAAAAAGTGGAGTATGCCTTCGCGTCCCTGTAATACCATGCTGGGAAAAATTTCCCTTTT
This sequence comes from Treponema sp. R8-4-B8, assembly GCF_054786175.1. Lineage (NCBI taxonomy): Bacteria > Pseudomonadati > Spirochaetota > Spirochaetia > Treponematales > Treponemataceae > Treponema > Treponema sp. R8-4-B8. The sequence continues at coordinate 19,411 of NZ_BDHE01000485.1, read as the reverse complement.
TTATATTCAATAAAAACCCTGTTTTTCCATTCCGTCATAAGGAAATTACGGATTGCCGGATGAAGATCCAAAGCGTCAATATCTTTTTCTCCGGCAATTTTCTTTTTAAACAGCCAAAGTTCTTCGTTATTTATCCGCACAAGCGCCCTGGAAAAAATCCTGTCAGACGCGGCTTTTATGTCGGCGTCCGTAAATAGACTGCCCCAGTTATTTCGCAGGGCGTGCAGCAGCTCATCCGTGCGGATATGCGGCTGGGATACCCAGCGAATTCTACTCTTATCAAAACCCAGTTTTTTTAAGTCGCCCGTAGTAATCGGCGGATATGGCACATAACGCCCTAGAGCGGCGGTATAATCCCTGTGGGAACTTGCCCAAATGCGGAAAAATCCCAAAACATGATCTATTCTGTAAGCCTTGTAATATTTTTCGGCTGCCGCAAGCCTTCTTTTCCACCACGCGTAATTGTCTTTCTCCTGCGCTTCCCAGTTGTAAATGGGGAAACCCCAGTTTTGGCCGTCGGGACTGTACATATCGGGCGGCGCGCCGGCTGACAGTTCCTGAATAAATATTTCAGGATGCGCCCATACGTCGCAGCTGTCTTCGTTCATTAAAATGGGCAGATCGCCTTCAAGGACAATACCCGCGTCGGCAATTGCTTTTGCGGCTTTGGAAAATTGGACATCAAGCGCCTGTTGCAGCCATACCCAAAAAATGTGTTCTTCGCGCAGTGATTTATCGTTCCATAATTTTTCTATATCGGCGGCTGTTACAGAACCGTATTCAGTCCAGTTTTTCCATGATTTTAGATCGTTTTTTTCTTTTAGCCTTCTGTATACGGCATATTCTTTTACCCATAAATTTTGCTCAATCCATGAGGATAAACTTCCGCCATTAGCGTTTTTTACAATTTGCGCTTTGCTCGCTTCGTATATTTCACGGCATATTTCCAATTTTTCTTTTAAAACATGATAATGGGAAAAACGGCTGTTTTTTTCAAAATTTTCCCTCGCTTTTTTAATGCGTTTTTTAACCAAATCTTCAGCCAACGCATATTCATCAAGTTCTTCAATCCGCAGATAAAGAGGATGAAGACCGAATGCCGTAAGACTAAAATACGGAGAACTTTCAAAACCGGTATCGTTCACAGGCAAAAGTTGAATCAGTCCAAGCCTCATCTTTTTGCAAAGAGCGGCAAAATCAACCAAATCCGGAAATTCGCCCACTCCCATGCCTTTTTTTGACCGTAAAGCTCCAACCGGAACCACCACTCCAAGTAGCCGTTTATTGACAGCCTGTTTTTCCATATTATCCCCCCTTTTAGGATTTTATTAATTATAACGCTTTTTTAATTAATGGTAAACAGTTCTAATTGCCAAAAAGTGAAATTTTCGATATTATTTAAATAAGGAGATTAAAATGAAAAATACGGATAATTCAACATACTTTTTCACGTCCGAGTCAGTCGGCGAAGGGCATCCCGACAAGCTTTGCGATCAGGTATCTGACGCGATTCTTGACGCATGCCTTAAAGAAGACCCCGAAAGCAGGGTGGCTTGTGAGACCTTCGCGTCCACCTCTCTTGTGCTTATCGGCGGGGAAATTACGACAAAAACGTTTGTCGATTTCCATCATCTGGTGCGGGATATAGCGCGGGATATTGGCTATACCGACCCGTCTTACGGGCTTGACTGCAATTCAATGGCGGTTCTTGACATGATTCACAACCAGTCTCCCGATATTTCGCAGGGAGTTTCAGGCACCGGCCTTAAAAAATTTAAAGGCCAGCAGGGAGCGGGCGATCAGGGAATGATGTTCGGTTTCGCCTGCAACGAGACAAAAGAACTTATGCCCCTACCTATAACGCTCGCCCACAAGATACTTATTAACGCGACAAAACTGCGTAAAAGCAAAGCCATTAAATGGCTGCGCCCTGACGCGAAAAGCCAAGTGACGATACAATACGAAGGTTTTAAACCGGTTCGCATTGACGCGGTTGTCGTTTCCCATCAGCATGATCCTGACGTAACTTATAAGGAAATAGAAGAAACAGTTATAGAAAAAATTATTAATCCGATTCTTGAACCTACGGGATTATTGGATAAAAAAACAAAGTACTTTATAAACCCGACAGGGCGTTTTGTAATTGGCGGCCCGTTCGGGGACACGGGGCTTACTGGGCGTAAAATTATCGTAGACACTTACGGCGGCATGGGGCGGCATGGCGGCGGCGCTTTTTCAGGCAAAGACCCGACAAAAGTTGACCGTTCTGCGGCCTATGCGGCGCGTTACATCGCGAAGAACATTGTCGCCGCCAAACTTGCCGACCGTTGCGAAATCCAGCTTGCCTACGCGATTGGAGTGCCGTTCCCGGTTTCGGTAATGGTGGACACCTTTGGAACCGCAAAGACTGATGAAACAAGCATCGGGAAAGCCGTGGAAAAAGTTTTCGATTTAAGCCCAGCGGGAATTATCAAGACGCTTGACCTGCGCCGCCCCATTTATCTAAAGACCGCTTCTTACGGTCATTTTGGACGCGCGGAATTCCCGTGGGAAAAAACGGATAAGGTTGAGGAGCTGAAAAAAGCGATTAGTTAGCGTAATTTTGCGCGTAACACGGGAGGGGGAATGCAGATTGACACTGGCAAGGCGCGGCGCTTTTGCGTAAATTTGTATCAGGCTTACGGGTTTTCTAAAGATGAAAGCGAAATTATAAGCGACGTGATTATTCGCGCCGACCTTTATGGAATTGAGTCTCACGGCATTCACAGGCTTATGCGCTATCATGATGAAATAACTTCGGGACAGGTGGACGTAAAGGCTAAAATAAACATTGTTCACGAAACGGGGATTTCCGCCTGCCTTGAAGCAAACAAGGCGATGGGGCAGCTTGTGAGCGTGCAGGCCATGAATATGGCGATTGAAAAAGCGCGTAACAACGGGTGTGGCATGGTGACAGTCCGCAATTCCAACCATTACGGCATCGCAAGTTACTACACAGACATGGCGGCGGAGAAGGACTTAATCGGCGTCTGCATGACAAATACGGAGGCTATCTGCGTTCCCACCTTTGGCTGCGAAGCCATGACGGGGACAAACGCAATCGCCCTCGCAATGCCCGCAGAGCCATTTAATTTTTCTTATGACGCGGCAACGACAGTCGTCCCGCGGGGAACGCTTGAAGTGTACAGAAAAAACGGGGAGCCGCTTCCAGAGCACTGGGCGCTTGACGCGAATGGAAAGCCATGCACGGACGCGGCTGTCGTGGTTGACAATATAATCGCTAAGGCGGGAGGCGGCATTACCCCGCTTGGAGGAATGGGAACGCTGAACGGCGGGCATAAGGGATACGGCCTTACCATTATCGTAGACCTTTTTTCCGCCGTAATTTCAAGCGGACTTACGTCGAATCACGTAAATAGAAAACCCGATCACACGGGGATTTGCCATTATTTTATGGCGATTGATTACGGCATCTTTGGCGATAAGACTTCCATAAAAGCCAATATGTCAAAATTTTTACAGGAAATACGCGACAGCAAAAAAGCGGAAGGGCAGAGCCGAATTTATACGCATGGGGAAAGGTCGGCGCAGATGATGTCACAGCGCAAGAACGGCAATATTCCCGTGAACGAAAAAACTTTGGAAGAAATGAAGAAGATCGCGATTTCCCTTAAGCTTCCAGAACAAGACCTTCTTTAGCGACAATTATTTTTGGGGACGTATTATTCGCGTAACGCTTTTCAATCTGCTCCAACTCGCTGTCTTTACGCGAAGGTTCATGGTGGAAAAAAACAAGAGTTTTTATATCTATGCCGGAGGTGAATTCCATTACCTGCTCGTAAGTGCAATGCCCCCACCCTTTATGGCTTGCGTATTCTTCCTGTTTGTATTGCGCGTCATGAATTAAAATATCCACCCCGCTTATAAACTTCTTTACTTTTTCATTTTCTTCAGGAGTAAGAAAAAGTTCGTGATCAAAAATAGTCGCTACTGATTTGCCTTTATAATTTATCCTGTAACCAAAGCATGGAAGCGAATGATTAAGAAATTTACTGCTTACAGTAAGCCCATCGCCAAGATCGATGGTAGTTTCTTTTATTTGCTGATATTTAATTTTCGCGGCAAGCCTGTCAGGCTGCACAGGCCAGTACTGGGACGAAAGCTGATTTTCTATAGCTGATTTAAGATCGATGCTTTCCAAAGTCGCAGGCCCTATTATATTTAACTCGGTGCCGCTGGAATAAATGGGGCTGAACATGGGAAACCCCATTACATGATCCCAGTGGGTATGTGAAAGGAGAATATCGGCTTTTATCTTGCCCTTGCTTTTTAACTCGTTTTCTATGAGCCAACCGCCTAAAGTATGCACGCCTGAGCCAAGATCAACGATGACAAGACGTTCATCGGCGCGTATTTCAATACAGGATGTGTTTCCGCCGTAAATTACCGTATTTGGCCCGGGAACCGGAATTGAACCTCTAACGCCCCAAAAACGAACTGTAAGCATATTTAAATTATATTATATTCTCATAAATATATCAATTATCCGTTCTAATTACTTTAAGCCGGTAAGCGGGCGGGCGGTAACCTCGGCAGAAAAGTCCCCTATATTGCGGGTTCTTCCCGCCATGTCATAGGCTGCGACCCTAAAGTAATAAAGCGTCCCGTTTTTTAGCCCGTCAATATTAATATTTGTCATTATTCCAACATCTATCGGCGAAGGCCCCAATTTGGAGTCATTGCCAAAAAGCTCTCCGCGGACGGCGCTGTAGTAGACAAGGTACCCTGCCGTATCCGTAGTGGGGCTTTGTTTCCAGCGGAGTTGAACACTGCCGTCTTTGGCAATGGCAGTCAAATTGCGGGGCGGCAGGGGAGCTTCTCCCTGTAAAAAAACTATATTCATCTGCTCAAGATAGGGGCTGCACTCGCCGTCCGCAGACGGGTAAAAATCCACCGCTATTTGCACATAACGCCCGCGCACTCCCGATATGTCAGAGCCCGGCGTAAAAATGACCCAGGGAATGCCGTCCATAGAATAGGGGTTCTCTCCCGCGCGGATAAAGAAGTTCATTTCCGCGTCATCGGAAAATTTAAACCTTCCGTTTTCGCGAAATTCATTTTGAATGGCTGTTCCTTTAATGCTTGTCCTTCCGCCGCAGGCGTTAATTCTGACAACGCCGCTTGAAACGGTTCCCAAGTCAACGGGCTTTGTTTCGATTCTTCCGCCGCAAGAGGCGTATCTTTGAATTGTAGAACGCTCAGCGCATACGCCGTGAATTTTAAATTCGTCGATAAATCCAGAAAAACGCCCGCCAAGCAAAAACCTGCCGTTGCCGCCAACGACGGGGATATTAACCTCGCTGTTTTCGCGGCCTGTAGTTGTCGCATAGACAATTGATTCGCCTTTACCGTCTACAATATACTCCAACATTCCAGTCGCCGCGTCAAACCTGACAAGGTGGTGGCTCCATGTTTTGGGAACCACAGGCGTTAAACTTGTAAAGTCAATATTGATTTGTTTTGAACCGTTTACTGGGGCAAAAAAATTTACAAACGACCACTTTAATTTATTTTTGGAAACTGAGCAATCGATCCTCTGCGCCCTGTTGCCCGGCATTATCGAAGCCCAAGACAGTATTTGCTCTCCGTTTTCCATATTCAACGGGTACATCCAAAACTCGACAGTAAAATCCTTAATACGGTTTTCGGGCGCAAAAAGCGCGTTACGGCTCTCAGGCTGAATAACGATTGGAGTGGAATCCGGATCATACCCATAGCGTCCAAACAACGCCGCGCCCGCTCCCGCCCTTGCAAGAACGCGGTCTACGGACTCAACTTCGGGCGGGACAAAAAGCTTGTAATTGCCCGCGCTGTCCCTAAAAAGTTCCGGCGTTCTTTCATCGAATGAAACTGAAAGATCAAGGGCGCTTTCCTTTAAAGCGGAAAAATTTCCCCAAACGCCGGACGCGGCCTGATACCCTGCGGCTGACGTTACCGCCGCGGATGAAGAGAGGAGCAACACGGGATGAGGCCTGATTGAAGCGGCTTCGGTAATTCCAATTCTGTATTCAGCCGCCTTCCATGTCGCTCCCGCGCCAAGAGGAATTGTTTTTTCTCCGACGGCGTAGACGCTTCCGCAAATAAACAGGAAGATGTATACTGTCAATGTGAAAATGAGTAATTTTTTCATAGTTTTCCTCTATCTTATCGGCATAAATTGATATGAATAATCAGGCAAATTCAGAAAATAATTTGGAAAAACTCAAAGCCGCCGCCCTTGACGCTCCGACTGAGCCCGGCGTTTACATAATGAAGGATATTGACGGGGAAATTATCTATGTTGGCAAGGCAAAATCGCTTAAAAACAGGTTAAAATCTTATTTTTCGGGGGCGAAGGACATAAAAACGGCTACCCTGCTCCGCCGCGTAAATTCAATCGAGACCATTATCGTCCAGAGCGAATACGAAGCCCTTCTGTTGGAAAATACCCTAATCAAGCAGCATACGCCGAAGTACAACATCAATTTAAAAGACGGCAAAACCTATCCCGTTATTCGCATAACGCACGAGGATTTTCCGCGCATTTTTCGCACACGCAGAATAATTCAGGACAAGAGCCTTTATTTTGGGCCGTTTGCTGACATTCAAAGCGTAAATACAATGATGGAATTAATCGACAAACTTTTTCCGCTTCGCAAGTGCAAGACAATCAGAAAAAACGGGCCGTGCATGTATTACCACATTGGCCGCTGTATGGCGCCGTGCTGCGGAAAAATAAGCGTTAAAGATTACGCGCTTCACGTGGAACGCGTGCAAAAACTGCTGTTAGGTGAAACTGAAGCGTTGATTATAGACCTTACTTTAAAAATGCACGAGGCCGCCAGAGTTACGCAATTTGAACAAGCCGCGCAAATAAGGAATACTATCAGGGCGATTGAAAACCTTGCAGGGGAAGACAGCGCCGTAGAGGATCTAAACCCCGAAGACAGGGACTACATCGCGTGGGCGGCAAACGGAGTGCTTGCCACGTTTACCGTCTTTTCCATGCGCGGTGGCAAAATGACAGGGCGAGACCTCTACCGTGCGCGCTCTGCCGCGGACGAATGGGAGTCGTTGGAGATTTTTATTACTTCTTTTTATGATAGTTCGCGCCGTCCGCCGGGGAAGATTTATTTACAGGAATACCTCTCGCAAAGGCGCAAAGGCGCAAAGGAAGAGAAGAATGAAAAGAGAAAAGAGAAAAAAGAGGGAGAAGAGAGAGAAGAGGGAAATGAAGAGAAGAAAGAAAAGAGAAAAGAGAAAAAAGAGGGAGAAGAGGGAAATGGCGGGGCTGCGTTGCGGGGAGAGGGGACAATGCTTTTGGGGGGGAAGAATTTGGAGTTAGTGCAAAATTGGTTTGGGGAGAAATTTGGGTATGAGCCGTTGTTGCTTTCTCCTGCTGAAAAACATCATGCGGCTATTATGGCTATGGCTAGGCAGAACGCTGAGGAAGATTTGCGGAAAAGGTTGAAGGAAAGGGGGGCGGGGCCGGCTATTGACGAATTGACGCGCGTTTTAAATTTGAAAACTAGGGCTGAGAGGATTGAAGGGTTTGACATCGCGCAGCTTGACGGAAAGCATCCTGTCGCTTCTTTAATTTCTTTTAAGAACGGTGTTCCAGACCGCAAGAATTACCGTTACTTTAAACTGCGTACTGTGATTGGAATAGTGGACGATTTTGCCGCCATGCGCGAAGTTGTCAGGCGGCGTTATTCGCGCCTTATCCGTGAAGGAAAAGACTTTCCCGATTTAATACTTGTAGACGGCGGCATCGGACAGGTGAACGCCGCCAAAGGAGTGTTAGATGAACTAGGCGCGGACTGCGGCCTTGTCGGTCTTGCCAAGCGCGAAGAAGAACTGTGGCTTCCTGCGGCGAAAGAGCCTCTGGTTTTATCAAGGCAATCGGAAGCGTTAAAAGTTTTACAGCATGTGCGCGACGAGTGCCACCGTTTTGCTACAGGCCTTAATCAACGGCTTAGATCAAAAGACCTTTTTTTCCCGATACTGGAATCCGTGGAAGGAGTAGGCCCCAAACGCGCGGCGGCAATAATGAAAGCCTATGAATCAATCGCGAATATCGCCGCCGCGGATATTAAAGAAATAGCGGAACGCTGCCGCATCAGCGAGAGTACAGCGCGAGCGGTACGGGCGGTGGCTAAGTTGGCGAAAGAGGAAGTGAGCAGTGAGTAGTGAGCAGTGGGTTTTTTGTTCGAGAGCTTAGCGTGAAGCCCACGCATAGCTTTCAGACAAAAACACTGCTCACTGTTCACTGCTCATTGTTCACTGCTCATTGCTCATTGCTCATTGCTCACTGCTCATTGCTTTTTACTTCCTTTGTGATCTTTGTGTGAAATCTTTGCGAAAAAAGGTAATACTTTACAAATAATACAAATTTATGCTAATATTGTATAAGAAAAGGAGTGGAAAATGGCAAACAATATTGAATTTGCGCCTGTTTATTATGATTCGGGGATAGCGGGGGAGATTGCTTATAAGGATTACCAGCAAAAAATTGCGATGACGCGGGATATTACGGATTCTATAACGCGCAGTGCCGAAAGCATTAGTTCTAGAATCGTTGACGCGCAGATAGCGACTACAAACGCAATCTACAACAATACGCAGCAAATGATTGGGGCGTTTAATTCGGGATTTTCAGACATGTCGCGTCAAATAGGCTCTATGGGCACGCAGATGAGCTTGGGTTTTGCCGCCATGAACTCGGCTGTTCAAAAATCCGCGCAGGCCATTTGCGACCGGCTAGACACAATGAACGATATTCTCAACAATCCCTCGCTGACTAAAACACGGGAATTATTCCGCAGGGCGCAGGTAAATTACGACAAAGGCTTTTATGAGGAAGCGAGAAACGATCTGCTTGAAGCTCTTTCTTCCAACAAGACGGATTATATTTCATGGTTTCTGTTGGGCAAAACCTATCTGTTTGGCGCGAGCGAATTCAGCAATGTTATAGATTTGGACGCGGCAGTTGACGCGCTTAAAAACGCAGTGAAGTTTATAACGCCGGACGCAAGAAAACAGGATGACGCGCGGATATTGGCGTCCGAAATGTATTTTTATCTTGGGCTTGCCCAACAGACCAAGGCGTTGGATTTACTGCACGCGAAAAACAACGCGGATTGCAAAAGTTGTCTGGAACAGGCCGCCGGTTCATACGGTCAATCCTACGATTATTCCGCGCAAATGCTGGAAGCCCGGTATAACCGCGCCCGGTGTAAGGCGCTGCTTGGCGATGTGCAGGGCGCGTTAGCTGATTTGGAAAATGTGGTTCTTGCGGACAGAAATTACTGCATAAAAGTATACCTTGACAAAGACTTTTCAAGTATTACGGAGCAATTTGCCGCATTGGTTAAAAAATTGAAAAATGCGGCGTTTATTGCCGCAAAAAAAGATTACGACAATATTAAGACCATGTTATCAGAACTTGCTTCGCTTGGCGGAGCATCAAAAGCAACCTTACCTGCAACTTTTACCGAAGAACTCCCCTATTTTGACACTCTTGATTTCGCAAAAGAATTTAAACTGATTATTTCCATTGTGGAAAAGGACTTAGCGGAGAAAAAAGCGTCAATAACAGAAGGAAAAGCTAAAGTCGAACAAAAGGTAAAAATGGCAAAAGCCCGTGAACGGATTGCCAATTATAAAGTATGTATTGCTGCAAGTGGTAGACATGCCGTCGGTTTAAAAGCGGATGGCATGGTTGTCGCGGTCGGTGTCAATAAAGATGGCCAATGTAGCGATTGGCGTAATATTACCGCGGTTGCTGCAGCAAAAGATGATATTGTTACTAATAACTGCTATACAGTAGGATTAAAAGCGGACGGCACGGTTGTCGCAGTCGGGGACAATGAAAGTCATCAATGTAATGTCAGCGGTTGGCGTGATATTGTCGGCATTGCTGCATTTTATTCTAATACAGTCGGCTTAAAAGCTGACGGTACGGTTGTCGCAGTCGGGAATAATAATGTCAGCGGTTGGCGTGATATTGTAGCGGTTGCCGCTGGTTATGGTCATACAATCGGCTTAAAAGCGGACGGCACGGTTGTCGCAGTCGGGGACAATAAAGAAGGCCAATGCAATGTCAGCGGTTGGCGTGATATTGTCGGCATTGCCGCAGGTTGGCATACAGTCGGCTTAAAAGCGGACGGCACGGTTGTTGCGGTCGGGGACAATAAAGATGGCCAATGCAATGTCAGCGGTTGGCGTGATATTGTCGGCATTGCCGCATATGGTCATACAGTCGGCTTAAAAGCGGACGGCACGGTTGTCGCGGTCGGGAGTAATGAACATGGCCGATGTAATGTCAGCGATTTGCGTGATATTGTCGGCATTGCTGCCAGTGATTCTTATACATTCGGCTTAAAAGCGGACGGCACGGTTGTCGTGGTTGGGAAAACTATTTATGGTGATTGTAGTAAGGTCAGCGGTTGGCGCGATATTGGACCTATTTCTGAAGAGAAAGTAAAACTTTTTAAAGAAAACATAAAAAAAGAAAGGGAAGCAGAACAATGGCAGGCGCAAGGCTTATGCAAATACTGCGGCGGCAAATTAGGCGGCTTGTTCTCCAAGAAATGCAAATCCTGCGGTAAAGAAAACTGAGGCTTTTTTTAGTAAATATTCCTAAGAATATCCTCTCGCAGAGGCGCGAAGGCGCAAAGGTTGTTGTTTGTGAGATTGTCGTTTTTCCTTCAAGATTTGTTGTTAAAATTATATATCTTGATCAATAATGGACTGTCGAACAACAACTTCGCGCCTTCGCGCCTTCGCGCCTTTGCGAGAGAAAATTTGAGAATAATGTATCGTGAAGCCCACGCATAGCCCTCGGACAAAAACCCCTTCCCTCTTCTTTGTGATCTTTGTACCTTTGTGATCTTAGTGTGAAATCTTTGCGAAGCAAGTAATTGAAAATAATTTATTAATAGTATATTATTAAATAATGAAAAAAAGCAGAGCATACAGGCGCTCTCAGCGTCAGCGGGTCATTTGCAGAAAAGTTCGTATCTTGAGGCGATGCGGCGGAGATAAGTATGTATCCGCATGGTCAAGAGGAGGGGGGATATAGGGCGTTTCGCGAAAGGCAAGATACATTGTTCATGCGGAATGTGCAGAACAAAATCTTATGATACTCCTTCTCATACCGACAGAAAAAAATTTATAGCAGCGCAACAGCAGATAGATGATATAGATGTTTCTTACGAAAAGAATTCACACGAAGAACAGTAAGGAAGAGAAAAGAGAGTATCGTGAAGCTTACATGTCAGCCAAGAAATAACGTTAAGATGTTGAAAACATCGTTATTAAATTGTATATTTTTAGTGAGGTAATTATTATGACAGACGCAAGGCTTATGCAAATACTGCGGCGGCAAATTAGGCGGATTGTTCGCCAAGAAATGCAAATCCTGCGGTAAAGAAAACTGAGGCTTTTTTTCTTTTGCCGCCCAAACAAAAATGTCGTATTTTTCCGGTAAAAAACGCTTGGCTTTTTTCTGTCTCCTATGCTATATTTTAAGCATCTGGGGTTAGTATTCAGTTACGTCCCGGGTAGCGCCCCGCCGTAAGGCGGGTTTTTTATCTAAAATTTTTGGTAAAAAACGCTTGATTTTCTCCCCTAACCATCGTAAATTATAAATAGGGAGTGGTTATGATTCAGTTCAGCCGCTCCCTACCGACCCTGCCGGAAGGCAGGGGTTTTTTTACCTAAAATCTCCTGTATCCCAAAAATATATTTTACTTCCATTTTCAAACGACATAATAATATGACCTGTATATTCGGGATGTCGTCTTAAAACCAACCAAATCCTATGCCTTGCTTCGTCTTTGCTTATACCTGACAAATCATTTATATAAATATTGGTATCAGCACCTTTCTTTTTTGCATTTCTAAACTCCCACTGGAAAGTATCAGCATTCCCCTCAACTGTTCTAAATTCAAATAACTTCCCATTGACGATTGCATCTTTTGGTTTAATTTTATAACCCGCTTTTTCTGGAATGAGATAAACTGAAGCTTCATGCTTTGCAAGTATTTCTGCTTGTTTAAGTTCCTTACGCAATATCTCTCGTTGTATAGGGTTATTTGGTATTCTTGATGCCGCAACACTAACTCCTTCTGGAAGGATAAGTCCTTTTGTGTGTTTATTAGCAGCCTCAAATTGTACTGGGTCTGAAATAAAAGTCTCTTTTGGATAATTACTTTTTGCAAAGGCTTTTGTAGCTGCTATGTTTTCAGCTTTTCGTTGTGCGCCAGTAAGTTGTTGATTGTTCAGACCTGCTGATAATTGTTGTGAAGTCATCATATTCATCACATTTGCTTCATTGTTTAAGATTTTATTATTATTTGCAATAGTATTTTCGGAGAATTCCTCGTGTTGTTCTTGTTCTTCAAATTCTTCGTCTACCTCATCTACAATCTCATTCTTTTTTTTCCCGGTTCCTCTGTTTTCTAGTCTCCTTCCCTCTTCTTTCTTCTTTCTTCTCTTTTCTCTTTTCTTTATGTTTTTGGTGTGAGTCTCTTGGGTAATGAAGCAGTTGAAAATAACTATTTTATGCTATATTATTAAATAATGAAAAAAAGCAGAGCATACAGGCGCTCTCAGCGTCAGCGGGTCATTTGCAGAAAAGTTCGTATCTTGAGGCGATGCGGCGGAGATAAGTATGTATCCGCATGGTCAAGAGGAGGGGGGATATAGGGCGTTTCGCGAAAGGCAAGATACATTGTTCATGCGGAATGTGCAGAACAAAATCTTACGATTCTCCTTCTCATACCGACAGAAAAAAATTTATAGCAGCGCAACAGCAAATAGATGATATAGATGTTTCTTACGAAAAGAATTCACACGAAGAACAGTAAGGAAGAGAAAAGAGAGTATCGTGAAGCTTACATGTCAGCCAAGAAATAACGTTAAGATGTTGAAAACATCGTTATTAAATTGTATATTTTTAGTGAGGTAATTATTATGACAGACGCAAAATCAAATATAAATGTTAAGATAGATACAGAAATTATAGAGCAAGCCGCTCAGCTTTTAAGGCAAATGGGAATAGACCAGACAACGGCAATAGATATGTTTTTCCGGCAAATAATAGCGGAACGCCGCTTGCCATTCCAGCCGACAGTAAACCTCACACTGGACGAACAAATTGCCGCGGCGGCTCTGAAGAGTAATCTCAAAAAGATAGAACTAACGACAGATGCGGACGGAAATATCCTTGTAGACAAAGACAAAAACCCGGAAGTTTATGATTGGGCGGTAAATGGTTAATGGAGCCATTTGAGCTATTTATTACTTATCTACAGACAAAAAAAGATTGCTTGCCTTTTTAACAAAATCCCAAACCGGTAAAGAAACCATGTAACCCCCTCTCCCCCTTCGTGTCCTTCTCTTTCTTTGTGTTCTTTGTGTGAGTCTTTCACAATCCAATTATTGAAAAAGCCTAAAAATTCATATATATTAAAGACAACAAATGTTACACATAGGCATTGACGTAGGCTCCACGACGGTAAAGGCCGTCGTGATACAGAGCGGCACAAAAGAGATACTTTATTCCAGATATGAGCGGCATAACGCCTGCCAGAGTGAAAAGGTTTACGCTTTTTTACAGGAAATTTTTACGGTTTTCCCCAACGACCAATTCAGAATCGCCTTCTGCGGTTCGGGGGGAAGAATAATAGCCGATATGATCCACGCGCCCTTTATTCAGGAAGTGGTCGCCAATTCGATAGCGGTGCGGATTTTCTACCCGCAGGCAAGGGTGGCGATAGAACTTGGGGGACAGGACGCGAAAATCGTCTTTTTTTTCCATGACAACGCCACTAATCAGCTTATAGCGGGCGATATGAGAATGAACGGAAGCTGCGCCGGAGGAACGGGGGCGTTTATTGACGAAGTCGCCTCCCTTTTGCGAACCCCCGTGGAAAAGTTTGACGCTCTCGCGGCGGGAGGCACTCAGGTTTATGACATCTCAGGCCGCTGCGGGGTATTCGCAAAAACCGACATTCAGCCGCTTTTAAATCAGGGCGGCTTGGTAAAAGACATAGCCTTATCCACTTTTCACGCTATTGCGAAGCAGACAATAGGCGGCCTCGCGCAAGGGCTTGAAATTAAGCCGCCCGTCGTTTTTGAAGGCGGCCCTCTCACTTTTAATCCCACATTAATTGACGTTTTCGCGCAACGGCTTGGGCTCTCCGATTCGGACATTATCGTGCCGCCAAAGGCCGAGTTATTTATCGCTTATGGAGCCGCGCTTTCCATAAATGAAATGTTTGCGAATTATGACAAAAACTTCAGCCCGCAGGCGGCGCTTACATCCCTTTCCATGTACCGTGAAATTGTTACGGGAAATACGTCGATGCAGAATTTAAACTTTTTTAATAATGAAGCGGAACGCGAAGATTTTACAGCGCGTCATAAAATTCAATCCATTAACAGGGATTTAGTTAATAAAAAAAATAGGGAAACGCTTCGCGTTTATCTTGGCATTGACGCGGGTTCCACCACGACAAAGTTTGTGCTGATAGACGAAGATGAAAATGTAGTTGATTGTTTTTACAGCCCAAACAAGGGCGAGCCGCTCAAGGTTATTAAAAAAGCTCTTCTGGATATGTACGAAAAATACCGTAACGCCGGTATAAATCTTGAGGTCATCGCCTTAGGGACTACCGGTTACGGGGAATTGCTCTTTGACAAAGCGTTAGGTGCCGATTTTCACACGGTGGAAACCGTAGCCCACGCGGCGGCGGCGCAAAAATATATTCCCGGCGTAAGTTTTATTCTGGACATCGGCGGACAGGACATGAAGGCGATTAATATTTCTAACGGCATTGTTACAAATATTACCGTGAACGAAGCCTGCTCGTCGGGTTGCGGTTCGTTCCTTGAAACATTCGCCGAGACTCTGCACATCCCTGTCGATAAAATAGCCGAAGCCGCTTTTAACGCAAAAAATCCCGCGCGTCTTGGCAGCCGCTGTACCGTATTTATGAACAGCACAATTATCACCGAACAGAAAAACGGCAAACAGGTTGACGACATAATGGCGGGTCTTTGCAGATCGATAGTTGAAAATGTTTTTACAAAGGTCGTGCGAATATCAAACCCCGCCCAACTTGGAGAAAAAATCGTAGTGCAGGGCGGCACTCTTAAAAATGACGCGGTACTGAGGGCGTTGGAACAGTATCTGGGCAAGTCTGTCGTGCGCGCCCCGTATCCGGGAGAAATGGGCGCTATCGGAGTTGCGCTTTTGACAAAAAGGGAAATCGCCGAACACGGTTACACTTCACCTCACGGCACAAGCGGCCATTCGCGCTTTATCGGATTTGAAGAGCTTAAAAAATTTGACTACACTCAGGAAGCAAATATTATATGCCCCTTCTGCGGAAATAACTGCAACCGCACTTTAGTACGTTTTTACAACGGCCTTACATGGGTCACTGGCAACCGTTGCGAGAGGGGGGAACTTGTAGGCGATCCTAAAGATACGGCGTTACGTGAAGAAGCGGATAAAATAACAAAAATTATGAAAGCCGTTCCCGACATGGTTAAACTCAGGGACGAACTCCTTTTTAAAGATTATCCTTTTAGTCAAATTTTGCCGTCAAAGGACATAACAATAGGCATTCCGCGCGTGCTGGATTTCTGGCGTAATATGCCTTTCTGGAAAGTATTCTGGAGCGTTCTTGGATTTAACGTAAAAATATCCCGGAAAAGCACGCGCCAGCTTTATGAGAAGGGCATTCAGTATGTCGCCTCCGATACGGTCTGCTTCCCCGCCAAATTGGTTCACGGGCATATAGAAGATTTAATAGAAAAAAAAGTTGACAGAATTTTCTTTCCGCAGATTAACAGATTGCCGCCTGATAACCCGGAGCGTTTCAGCACTTTTACATGCCCCGTATTGAAAGGTTATCCGCTTTCTATAAGATTTTCTAATAACCCGCAGGAGAAACACAACATTCCGTTTGACACTCCCATTTTCCACTGGTTTTCAAAAAGGGAACAGAATTTACAACTTTGCCGTTATATGAAAGAAACGTTTAACATACCGGAAAAAACAGTTATGGCTGCAATCAAACAGGGAGAGAAGGCGCTTGAAGATTTTAACAACATTTTAATCGAAAACGGCAAAAAAATTATCGAAGACGTTGAGCGCAAGGGACAATTTGCCGTAGTTATCGCCGGGCGGCATTATCAATATGACGAGCATATCAACCATAACCTGTCGCGGTATTTTACAAGTCTTGGCATACCCGTATTAACGCTTGATTCTCTTCCCAATCTTAAAAAAACTCCTTTGAACATGTCGCGCGTAGAAATTACAAACAACAACCATGCCCGCCTGCTCTCGGGCGCAATTATCGCCGCGGAACATCCGGCGCTTGAGTATGTTGACATTTTCAGTTTCGGCTGCGGGCATGACGCGGTTTACACCGACGAAATCGTCCGCATAATGGACGAAATTTCAGGCAAATCGCCGTTAATTTTAAAAATGGACGAGAGCGAAATTTCAGGCCCCCTGCGAATCAGGGTGCGTTCATTTATTGAAACGGTAATGACGCGCCGCAAACAAGTGGCGCATAACGTAAAGCCGATGAAAGACCCGTATCCCGTAAAACTGAGAAAAACCGACAAGGAAAAAATAATTCTTATTCCGAATGTAAGCAGGGCGTTCTGCCTTATTTTAACGGCAAGCCTTATAAAAGACGGCTACCGCGTGGAACCTCTGCCAATGGGCGGCGCTCAAGCTATCGCGATGGGAAAAAAATATGTGCATAACGACATGTGTCTGCCCGCGCAGATTATAATAGGAGAAGCGATCCTCGCGCTTAAAAGTGGAAAGTACGATCCTGACAATACAGTAATAGGAACGGCGAAAATATTATGCGATTGCCGTTTGGCTAATTATATGCCGCTTACAAGAAAAGCCCTTGATGAAGCCGGATTTCCGCAGGTTCCAGTTATAACTACGGATATGTTAGATTTAAAAAACGCGCACCCGGGCATGAATTTTACTCCCGTAACTTACGCCAATGTCGTTTGGGGCATAATCCAGGCAGACGCGCTTGAAAATTTACGGCGCAAAATACGCCCCTACGAACTGCAAAAAGGGGAGACGGACAAACTTGTAGAAAACGCGTTTGTAGAAATAGCCAACGGCATCGCAAAGAGAGGCATTCCTGGATCAATTAAACCTTTTAAAAAAGCAATAAAGCAGTTATGCAAAGTCCGATATGACCGCACAAAATTAAAGGAACAGGTGCTTATACAGGGGGAATATCTTCTTACCTTCCATCCCGGATCAAATCAGGAAGTGGAAAAATATTTGGAAAAAAACGGAATGGAAGTAATCTTCCCCCGGATGTACGGCATTTACCGCCATCTTTTCCTTAACCACACCATTTCCGAGATAAAAGAATTTAAGGTAAAACATTCGTTATACGACACATTGTACGCGATGGTTGGAAGTAAATTTATGGATTATGCCGTCAAACACACGGACAGAATCGCCAAAGCCCATCCACTGTACGAGCCTGACGTGACTTTGGAAGAAGTCGCAAAATTAAGCGATCACATAATGCATCATTCGATTCTTTCCGGCGAATCGTTCCTGATTGCTGGTGATATTCTTCATTATGCCGCAAAAGGGATAAGATCGTTTATCATACTGCAGCCATTTGGCTGCCTCCCAAATCATATCTGCGGACGCGGGATAATCAAGAAAATCAAGGAACACTACCCCGCCGTTCAAATCCTGCCTTTGGATTACGATCCTGACGTAAGTTTCGCAAACATAGAAAATCGTTTGCAGATGTTAATAATGAACGCGCAAAGTTTGCGCAAGGCGTCTTAAAATGAAAAGAATTAATCTCCCAAATAAAAAAATTCCCAGAATCATATATCTCGCGTTGCTTTTTATCGCGGGCGCGTTAATAGTTTTACTGTTAATCGGCACTATCATCGGACTTATTCGTTCACGTAACGCAGAGCCTGTTTTTGTAATCGGTCATTCCGCTAAAACCGAACCGGCAAAAGATGAAGACATCCGCGTCTATTCAGGATTAGAACATCTTAGAATTCCACTGTCAAATTCATCAACCTTGCTTCTTTCCATCGCCTTCCCCTACTCCGCCAACGACGTTGCTTTTACCGAAGAACTTGCCGCGAAAATCAACGATTTTAAAGCGAAAACGACGGAATATTTTTCTTCCCTTCCTGCGGAAAACGCCAATCAAATAGATGAAGATGCGGCAAAACGGGAACTGCTTAGGCGCTTTAACGCGGATCTGCGGCTTGGACATATTGACGCGCTTTATTTCAGCGATGTGAAGGTACTTGAAAGTTTAAAACAATGATTGATGTATGGCTAAAGAATTAATAGAGTACTTTCTGTCACCCATGTACAACGGCATCAAGGCAATTCTGCATGGCTTGATTTTCTTGTTTATAGTATTTAGGGTGACGAGGTCGAAGTTTTTTGAGTTCTTCTTCTGTCATGATTGGACAATCAGAAAAGTCAGTGTTCTTAAAAGCTTTTATTTCGGCAATTCTTTCAGGTGATAAAGTTTCTACGCCATTCATAATATTCCCTCTCCTCAATAGGTTCAGCAAACCGGGTGAATATTATCCTTGTCCGTCCGCTTTTCGGTTCAGTATATGCCAGATACAAGATTATAAAATCCTGTAATTCCGCTAATCCCCTAAAACGGGTCTCAAAAGCAGAATGGGGTTCATCGTACATTTCAAGTAGATAAGGATCATCAAAAGCAGGTAGAATTTCATCAAAATACAACCCATGAAGTTTTTTGTTGATTCTACTTTTGTCTTCATCCCCACTCAAAGCGTCCATCAGCGCTTGTTACCGTTCTTCCCATTTTTCTTCGCCCAAAAGGTCATATTAATAATTTAACTTCTTTGTTTAGCCATTGTCAAGAATCGAAAAACGCGCTCATTAATGCCGCCCCCCTTTTTCTTTGACATTTTTTCTAAAATGTGCTATTATATTACCATGAAAACAAATAAACATTTCAAAGAGAGTCAAAGTGCCTTAGACGGCGTGCATTCTGCGAAGGAGGGTTTTTATGGCTATTAATAACTTTTCTAAAAAGTGTGACATACCTCGCTCTGACCGCGGCGCGGACGGCTTGCTAAAGCAAGCCTCATTTTGTTCATCTGGAGAGAGCTGTTCGGCGCCGGGGCGATTGGGATTTGTTCATCTGCACGCCTTAGGCGGCGTGCGTTCTGCAAGTGAGGGGTTTTAATGGCTATTAATTACCTTTCTAAAAACTGCAACATACCTCGCTCTGACCGCGGCGCGGACGGCGAGATAAATCTCGCCTCAGTTTGTTCATCTGG